>CAIPTQ010000085.1 GCA_903868035.1 uncultured Phycisphaerales bacterium | reverse complement strand
GGGGTTCCCCACCCCCACCTCCTTGGCGTCCGTTGCCCGGGCCTTTTTTCCGGCCCGGCAGTGTATTTCCCCCGGTAGTCCATTCACACACACCCGCAGTGCGGCTCTCCCGCTCGCCACAACGTCAACCAAACCCCACGGCCTCAAAACATTCCCAATCGATCAGACCGGCCCACGTCGCTGCGCCGGAGATCGGCCACACTCCGCCACAGTTCATGGCCAGCAAGCCGGGCGCGCGGCAAGGGCGTTTTCCCGGCGGCGCAGGCCGAAGGTTCCGCCCCGCAAAAGGTCGGCCCCCAAAGCGACGACGCTTGAAAACGCCGCGGCGTCCCGCCACATTCGGTCCATGCAATCCGTTTTCACCGGCCCGGTTTACGTGGTGCGCGACAACATCGACACCGACCAGATCATCCCGGCGCAGTATCTCAACCTCGTGCCCACCATTGCGGAGGAATACGAGAAACTCGGCAGCTACGCCCTGTGCGGTCTGCCAGAGTCGCTCTATGCGACGCGCTACGTCGCCGAAGGCGCACTGGATTCGGGGTACCCCATCCTGGTAGCCGGGCGCAACTTCGGCTGCGGCAGTTCGCGCGAGCACGCGCCCATCGCCCTGGGTTCCGCTGGGTGCCGGGTGGCCC
Organism: uncultured Phycisphaerales bacterium; assembly: GCA_903868035.1. The sequence continues at coordinate 3,033 of CAIPTQ010000085.1, read as the reverse complement.
TGGCCGAGAGTTTCGCCCGGATCTTCTTTCGCAACTGCGTCGCCACGGGCGAACTCTATCCCTGCGAATGCACCGAGCGTTTGTGCGACGTCCTCAAGACTGGCGACGTGGTGAAGGTGGACCTGGACGCGGCGACCGTGACCGTGGCCGCGACCGGCAAGGTCCACTCATTCAAGCCCCTGGGCGATGTGCGGCCGGTGGTGGATGCGGGCGGCATCTTCAATTACGCCCGCCAAACGGGGATGATGCCGGCCGCCGTCTAAGGCGCGGGCGCGCCGACTGCCATGGCCATCGCCGACCTGCGCAAAGACTACGCCCTGGGCACCTTGCACCGGGAAGGGCTGCGGGAAGATCCCATCGCCCAATTCGAAGCCTGGTTCGCCGATGCCGCGGCCGCGAAATCGTCGCACCTCTGGCTGCGCCGGGTTGGAGTGGCCTTCTATAAATGGCTGCTCCTGGTGTGTGGCGCCCGGCCCGTGGACCCCAACGCCATGGCCCTGGCAACCGTGGACGCGGAGGGCCGGCCATCGGTGCGGACCGTCCTGCTCAAAGGCGTGGATGCGCGCGGGTTCATCTTCTTCACCAACTACGAAAGTCGCAAAGGGCGCGAGTTGGAGGCCAATCCCAACGCGGCGCTGGTGTTTTACTGGACGGAACTCGAGCGCCAGGTCTGCGTCGCCGGACGCGTCACCCGGCTGCCGCAGGCGGAATCCGAGGCGTACTTCAAATCCCGGCCGCGCGGCAGCCGCATCGCCGCCTGGGCCTCCAAACAAAGTCAGGCGGTCCCCGACCGTCAGTTCCTGGAGAATTTGTGGAAGGAAATGGAGGCACGCTACGCGCACGACGTGCCGCTGCCGCCGTTCTGGGGCGGCTACGTGTTGGCGCCCGAGCGCATCGAGTTCTGGCAGGGCCGGCCCAGCCGCTTGCACGATCGTTTCTGTTACATGCGTGGAGCCGACGGTCACTGGACCCTCGAACGGCTCTCGCCTTGACGCTGTAGGTCGGAGTGCGCCCACCCCCGGGCAGTCCCCTTGGGCGGACTGGCGGGTTGGGACCCAGCGCAGCGTGTTGTGGAAAGCCATTTGACTCCTGTTCTGGGCCGGAACCTCCCCGGCCCCGCGGCGCGGCGGGCGGGCCGCTGGCCGACGGCAGGGGACTTGCCCTCCGCCGGTTTAGGGCTAATGTCAAAGCATCGGACTACGGAACAGTGAGGTGATTATGAATGCCATTGCCACCCAAAAGCAGACCATCGGTATCGTCGTTGGAGGCGGTCCGGCACCGGGAATCAACGGAGTCATCGCCGCTGCCACCATCGAAGCCATCAACCAGGGCAAAGCTGTGCTGGGCCTGTACGACGGCTTCAAATGGCTGGCCCGCGGCGACACCGACCATACCATCCCGTTGAAGATCGATGACGTTTCCCGCATCCATTTTCAGGGCGGCTCGATCCTGCGCACCTCGCGCGAGAACCCGGCCAAGGACCCGCAAAAGATGGCCCGGGTCATCGCCGGCCTCCAGCAATTGCGGGTGAACTGGCTGGTGACGATCGGGGGCGACGACACCGCGTACAGCGCTAGTCAGGTGGAACGGCACGCCCAAGGCGCCCTGCGCGTCGTGCATGTGCCCAAGACCATCGACAATGACCTGCCCCTGCCGGGATCGACCCCTACCTTCGGCTACGAAACGGCCCGCGCGGTGGGGGTGGACATCGTCCACAACCTCATGGAGGACGCCCGCACTTCCGGGCACTGGTTCTTCGTGATCTCGATGGGCCGCCAGTCCGGTCACCTGGCGCTGGGCATCGGCAAGGCCGCCGGCGCCACCCTCACGATCATCCCCGAGGAGTTCCCTGGCGCCACCGTGACGCTGGCGGAAGTCTGCGACGTGCTGGAAGGCGCGATCCTCAAGCGCCATGTCATGGGCCGGCCCGATGGCGTCGCCGTGATCGCCGAAGGTGTGGCCGGAAAATTGGCCCCGGCCGACCTCCGGGCCTTGGAAGAACAAAACCTCGCCACCCTGGAATACGATGAGTTCAACCATCCCAAACTCTCCGAGGTGGACTTCGGCCGGGCCCTCAAGATCGAACTCAAGCGCCGGCTGGCCGGCGGTCCCATCAAACTCAAGGCGGTGGACAAGAAGATCGGCTATGAAGTGCGCTGCGCGCCGCCCCTGCCGTTCGACTGCGAATACACGCGGGACCTCGGTCACGCCGCCATTCGTTTTCTGGCCGGCGGCGGCAGCGGTGCCATGGTCACCATCCAGGAGGGCAAGCTGGTGCCGATCCCCTTCCCCGATCTGATGGACGCGCACGGCAAGACCCGCGTGCGCTACGTGGACATCACCACCGAATCCTATCGGGTCGCCTGCAAATACATGATCCGCCTGGGCCCGGAGGATTTTCCCGACCCGGCCTGGCTGGCCCGACTGGCCGCCGCCGGCGGGTATGCGCCGGCGGAATTCACCCGCAAATTCGGGCGCTTCGCCGGCTTGTTCTGACTGCATCCCCGCAGTAAGAACATCCTCGGCCAGGGCGCAGCCCAATGCGTGGGACAGGCGTCGCGCCTGTCTCCAGATTCACTCCCTCGGCTGAGCAACCGGTGGTCACTGCCCGCAATCAAAGCCGTGCAGCATGACCGCCTTCCGAAGCGGTCCGAGACCGGCGCGACACCGGTCCCTCGGCTTGGAATCGGGCGCCTACGGCAAACCGTAAAGCGTCACGGCATCCTTATCCTTGATGAAGATCCGGTTGCCGGAGGCGATGGGATACGCGTGAGTCTGGCTGTCAGACACCTTGATGCGCGCCAGCTCCGTGTAGGCCTTGTCGCCCGGTTGGAAGACGATCAATTCCGAACTGGGCGTCAAGCCCAGTAAGACAGATCCGGCATCGACGATCAAGGCCTTTCGTTTTGACTCAAGAAGATGAATGAGGCCAAGGGGCAGAAGATTGGGCTAGACACAAAGGCCCTTTTCGGGTTTGCTTCACTGGCATGAAACACTCTGCCGCCCCGCTCCCGCTGGCCCCATCGGCCGCGC
>CAIPTQ010000084.1 GCA_903868035.1 uncultured Phycisphaerales bacterium | reverse complement strand
GGGGCTACGATATCGCCCAACACCCCCAGCGGCACGCGAATCAGGAGCGCATACCCAATCCCCGCCGCCGTCGCCATCAGCAGCGAACCCACCAGCACCGCGCCATGTGCCGCCGCCCCCGTCAGCGCGTCCGTCCATAAGCCAAAAAGCCACGCCCCCGCCAGCCCTGTCCCCAGCACCAGTGGCATCAACAGGTCCAGCCGCCAGGCCTCCACGCCCGCCGCCCGCGCCCGATGGCGCGCCCATATCCAGACCGCCACAAACGCCGCCACCAGGCACACGCCATAGGTCGAAATCGGCGGATGTTCCAGGAGCCACGGATGCATGCGTCACTTCGCGGGTTATTTGGAATTGAACTTGGAGAGCACCTCGTCGATCAGCGGCTGATCCTCTTTCCCCAGTTTTTTGAAGGTCAGCGCGTCGCCGTAGAGGGGCTGGTCGCTCACGTGTGCCTTGATCGCGGCCTCGAACTCTTCGCGCTTAGTCAGTCCTTTGAGGTATTCCGAATCCGGATTCACCATCCGCACTTCCAACCCCGCCGCCACCTTATCCAACCGCAGCACCACCCAGAAGGGCTTTTTATCGTCATCGCCCAGCGCGAACTTCAGGTCATCCATCGGCGCGGCCGTCAAAAAGGTCTTTTCCGCGATGGTCGTCAGCCAGGCCTTGAAATGCTGCATCTGTCGGACTTCTTTGCCGTCCTTGGTTTCCACGGTCACATATTCCAGCAGATACGTCTTGGCATCCCAGGGCCGGAGCAATGCCAGGGTATTTGTCTTGTCCGCCGGGTCCGTCGGCGTGCCGCGGTATATCCCCGCCAGGGCCGCGTCCATCTTCGATTGCTCCGGATCGCCCACCGGCACGGGCAAACACGCAAACGTCGCCAGCAACATCGCCGCCAGCGGCACAAACAACGCCACGCCCAACATCGACCGGTATTGCGCTTTCATAGGCACACCTCCATCACACTCCATGTTATCGCGCCACACATCAACCGCCAAACTCCTGGCCTGCGTTGGCCGACGGTTTCGCGCAGCGGCACAGACCGGTACAATTCCCAGCATGAACACCGTAACCGTCAACCTACCTTCGATCCCCCCCACCGTCTATCCCATTCACATTGGAGTGGGACTGCTCGACCAGTTGGGGGAAATGATCAAGCAAGCCGCCCCCGCCCCGACCTGCGGCATTGTCACCGATTCCAACGTGGGGCCGCTCTATCTGCAATTAGTCACCGCCGTCCTCGCACGCGCGGGCTATCGCGTCATCTCGCATGTGATTCCGGCCGGTGAACAGCACAAAACGCTGGCCACCGTCAGCGGCGTATTCGACAAGTTGCTCGCCGCACGCGTCGAGCGCGCCACGCCCATCGTCGCACTCGGCGGTGGGGTCGTAGGCGATTTGACCGGCTTTGTCGCCGCCAGCCTGCTCCGGGGCGTGCCGTTTGTGCAGGTGCCCACCACGCTGCTGTCGGCGGTGGACGCCTCGGTCGGCGGCAAGGTTGGCGTGGATCATGCGACGGGGAAGAATTTGATCGGCGCGTTTCATCAGCCGCGGTTGGTGGTGACGGATATTGAGACGTTTAAGTCATTGCCGGTGCGGGAGTTACGGTGCGGGCTGGCGGAGTGCATCAAGCACGCGGTGATTCGCGATGCGGGATTGTTTGAGTTTATTGCGGGGAATGCGGGGCGGTTGCTGGCGTGTGATGAGACCACCATGGTGGAACTGGTGGCGCGCAACGTGGCGATCAAGGCGGCGGTGGTGGGCGAGGATCCCTTTGAGCGGGGGGTGCGGGCGCTGCTGAACTTTGGGCATACGTTTGGGCACGCCATCGAGAATGTGATGGAGTATGCGGGGTTTCAGCTTGGGGAGGCGGTGGCGCTGGGGATGGTGGCGGCGGGGCGAATGGCGGTGGGGTTGGGGCG
>CAIPTQ010000083.1 GCA_903868035.1 uncultured Phycisphaerales bacterium | reverse complement strand
GCCTGTTTGCGCTCGGTCAGGTCGCGCGTCACTTTCGAAAAGCCCCGTAGCGTACCATCCTTGTCGCGCAATGCCGAAATGATGACGTTGGCCCAGAATTTTTTCCCGTCTTTCCGCACGCGCCAGCCTTCGTTTTCAAAGCGCCCATCCTTGGCTGCCGCCTGCAGTTCTTGATCGGGCAGGCCGCGCTGCACGGCCTCAGCCGGATAAAAACAGGAGAAGTGCTGGCCGATGATCTCCTCGGCGCGATAGCCTTTGAAGCGTTCGGCGCCCGCATTCCAACTGGCGACATGCCCGCCGGGATCAAGCATGACGATGGCGTAGTCTTTAAGGCCTTCCACCAGCGGGCGAAAGCTCTCTTCACTACCCAGCACGGTGGCTGGGAATTTGGACGGCGTGTTCATTTCTTTTTTCATAGGAATCCTTGTTGCTACGTTACAATGGGAGCCGGTACGGGCGCGATGGGGTGTAACCCTACCCGGGGTTGTCCGTATCGGGACGCGCTTTTCCAACCGTTGCGGTGCTTGTCTTCTCAGTTGTCCCGCAAGAACCGCACTTCGGCGCGCAAGCGTTCCACCTCGTCGCGCAGATCGAAAATGGTTTTGATCCAGGCCACATTGACGCCGTACATGGCCCGCACGTGCTCGATTCGCCGGATGGTGTAAATGGCCTCTTCCGTAAACGCCATGGCCCCGTATGGGGGTTGGCAGACCGACTGCACAAGGCCGGTGCGACAATAGACCAGTATGGCGCGGCGCGGAACACCCGCCAGATGCGCGGCCACATCGAGACTGTAGAGCATGTTGGGCTTGGGTCGGAAAATCTCGACGGCGAGACACACCGGACTGTCGGGAACGTGTTTCTTCTTCATGTGGTTTCCCTCGGGTAAAACGTGGCGCTTGCGGCCAACTGTTCCCACAAGGCTTTCTGATCCGGCGCAAGGTGTGATGGAACCTGGATGCTCACAATGGCATGCAAATCGCCTCGTATTCCGTCGGCCGTGGGCAGGCCCAGGCCACGCAGGCGGAAATCCCGTCCGGCTGTCGTGCCCGGCGGTATGCGCAACGAAACCAGCCCGTCCAGCGCCGGAATCTGGATTGCGGCGCCCAGCACGGCTTCCCACGGAGACAGATCCAATTCGTAATACAAGTCGGCGCCGCGCACACGAAATTCGGGATGCTTGGCAAACGTGACCCGCAAGTAGAGGTGGCCCGCTTCGCCGCCGCCAATGCCATCCCTTCCTTTGCCCGCGAGACGGATTAGCTGCGACTCCCGTACGCCGGGCGGGATTCGCACCCGCAAGGTCTGCGGCGCGGTCTCCCCCGTGCGCGGATCGACACGCTGCAATCGGATCGTACGTTCCGAGCCATGCAGGACTTCGGCCAGCGTCACCAGGATGTCGCCTTCGACGTCCCGGCCGCGTTGCGCAAATTCCTCGTTTTCCGCACCCGTCTCCCACTCCCGGCCAAACCCGCCGGAGGGACGACCGCGACTACCGAAGAACTGCTCGAAGAAATCGCTGAAACCCGTGCCG
>CAIPTQ010000082.1 GCA_903868035.1 uncultured Phycisphaerales bacterium | reverse complement strand
GCGGTCGGTGCCGATGACCATGGGGTAGCCGAAGTTGGCGGTGTTGAAGGGGATGGAGGTCCAGGTGTCGTTTTCGAAGTGGCGGAGTTGGGGCATGATGATGTTGAGGTCGGATGCCGCCGGGCCGGTGGCCGGCGCGCCGCCGCGACCGCCCCCGCCGCCAAAGCCGCCGCCGCCGAAGCTTTTAGCGATGACGCGGTTGCCGGTGGCTTCGATCTCGGCGATATCCTGGAAGCCATTTTTGCCGAGGGCTTCCATCAAGCCGGAGGTGGCGATGGCGCGTCCGCCAGCCTGCACGAATTTCTTGGTCTTGGCGACCAAATCCTTGTCGTATGCGGAGGCACGGGTGAGCAGGACGGTGGTGGCCTTATCGGGAAAATCGGGGACCAGGTCGATGGGGATGCCGATGGTGCCGATGAAGGTGGGCAGGTATTCCTCGCCGGCGGAATTACAGGGCTTGTAGGTGGCCACGCCGACGGGTTTGCCGAGCTTGCCGAGGAAGCCGTCCAACAATTCGGCGGAGTAGCCGGCAATGCGCGCGACGCTGTTGGGCGTGACGGTTGTGCCGTCGGGCTGGGGGATGGGATTCATGAGTTTGGCGAGAGTGGCATTGGGGTCCGCGGCTACTGTGCCAGCGCCACGGCCGCGCCCGCCCAGGCCGCTCATGATCTGCTGCGAATTAAACAACATAATCTCCGGCACCTTGGCGAAGAACGTGTCCCAGAATTGCTCGGCATAGCGCTCCACATCCTGCCCGCCGTCGATCCACCCGCCCTGGTTGCCGCCGGGTTTGATGTTATTGAAATACTGGGTCTGGAGGTAGCTCTGATAGGACTGTAGCCGCTGGCCGCCGCCAGCGCCCCGGGTTTCCGTGCCGGTGTAGATGGCGTCGAAGAGTTTGGGCTCCACGGCCAGATCATAGCCCAGGGCCTGGAAGCTTTCGTACCAGTTGGGGTACTTGATGATGACGCGGCACTTGGGATTGACGGCCTTGATCGGATTGATGATCAGGTTTTTGGAAACCTCATCCATCAGCTCCGTGCGGAACTGCGACCAGCTCTTGTCCCCCTTGGCGGCGATGTCGGTATCGGTCTTGGTGTTGGTGAAGTAGAAGTCGTCGAGGATGATCTCGTCGAAGTATTTGGCGGTGAACTCGGCCATGGCCTTGACGCGGTCGCGCTCGGCGGGGTTGGTGTAGCAGAAGGATTGATAGCCGTTGGATTCGTTGATGGTCAGACCCAAGCCGCCGGAGACCTTGATGCCGCGGTCGGTGAAGAATTTTTTCAAGGTGGTGACGGCGGCATCGGTGGCGAGAAGATTGTTGCGGGTGGTCTCCAGATACACTTTATCGACATGGACCTGCGCTTCTACATTGGCCCACTGGGTGGCGAACTGGGCCATGTTGTTGGGGGTCGATTGCGTCTCCTGGTAGCGGAAGTAGACCGCGATGCTGAGGTTTTTGTAACCCGCGGCCTGCGCGGCGGACCCCACAAACGTCAAGCCGGTGACGGCCAGACAGCAAAGAGTTTTGGTGAACGTGTGAGACATGAAACCTCTCCGTGGAAATAATGTTTTCTTAGCATAATAACGCAATAATTTGCCCGATCTTGCGTATTTTAACTGCGCTTTATCATTTCGCACGCGTGCGTGATTTCTTTATGGTTCATGGTCTGCGCGGTCGATCCCCGCACTGCGGGACCGGAAATATCTGTGGAGGCCTTCGATGACGAAATCCAATGATTCTGTGCGGCGGACGTGGCCGGTCGTATGGCTCCGGGCGGCGGTCATGGCGGCGGCTCTGGCCCTGGCGGCCCAGTCCGCCCAGGCGCAGGCAGCGCCGCGCAGCGAGCCCTACACCTGGAAAAGCGTCCAGATGGTCGGCGGCGGATTTGTCGATGGCATCATCTTCCATCCCACCGTCAAGGGCCTCAGCTACGCCCGCACCGATATCGGCGGCAGCTACCGCCGCGACGACCAGCATGCCCCCTGGACCGCCATCACGGACTGGGTCTCCGTGCAGAATGTCGCGCTGCTGGGGCCCGAGAGCATCGCGGTGGATCCCAACGATCCCAACAAGGTCTACATCGCCGCGGGCATGTACGCCTCGCAGCGCGCATCCATCCTCCGTTCCAATGACCGGGGGAAGACTTTTCAGCGCACGGACGTGACTTTTACGATGGGCGGCAACTCCGACGGCCGCGGCAACGGCGAGCGCATGATGGTCGATCCCAATGACGGGAACGTCATCTACTTCGGATCGCGTACGCAAGGCCTGTGGCGCAGCACCGATGCGGCGGTGACGTGGAAGAACGTGGCCAGTTTCCCGACGGCGCAACCGGCGGCGCCG
>CAIPTQ010000081.1 GCA_903868035.1 uncultured Phycisphaerales bacterium | reverse complement strand
TGATCGCCGACGAGCAGGTGGTGGTGACGATATCGCACGAGGGGTACATCAAGCGGATGCCGCTGGACACGTACCGCAAGCAGGGTCGGGGCGGGCGGGGTGTGATCGGTGCGGACTCGAAGGAGGGCGATTTCATCGAGACGCTGTTCATCGCCTCGACGAAGGACTATCTGATGTTCTTCACGAATTTAGGGCGGTGTTACTGGCAGAAGGTGTACGACATACCGCAACTGCCGCGGCAGTCGAAGGGGCGGAGCATTGTGAACCTGCTGGAGATGCAGGCGGAGGAGAAGCTGGCGCAGGTGGTGTCGGTGCGCGACTTTGAGGACGAAGGCAAGCATCTGGTGTTCGCCACGGCGCAGGGCGTGATCAAGAAGACGCTGCTGAAGGCGTACGGCAACCCGCTGAAGCGCGGGATCATCGCCATCGGGCTGGAGCCCAAGGACGCGCTGATCGGGGTGACGGTCACCAACGGCAACGACCAGATCATGCTATGCACGTCGGGGACGAAGGACGAGAACGCGCTGGCGGTGCGGTTTGACGAGTCGGAAGTGCGCGACATGGGCCGCCAGGCGGGCGGGGTCAAGGGCATCGAACTGGGCAAGGGGGACGCCGTCGTCGATATGATCATCATCCCACACGGCCAGGAAACCGGGGACAACCAGGTGACGGTGCTGGTCGCGTGCGAGAACGGCTATGGGAAGCGCACGAAGATTGAGGAGTACCGGCTGACGCACCGCGGGGGCAAGGGCGTGATCAACATCAAGACGACCGACCGCAACGGGCCGGTGGTGGGCGTGAAGGCCGTCCGGGACGGCGATGAACTGATGATGATCACGAAGGCCGGGCAGGTGGTGCGCATCGGGGTGACGGGGGAGCTGCGGGAAATGGGGCGGGCGACGCAGGGGGTGCGGCTGTTGAAGCTGGATGAAACGGACAAGCTGGTGGCGGTGGCGCGGGTGGTGCCGGAGGAGGTCGGGGAGCAGCCGGTGTTGCCCGGGACGTGAGCGCGCGTTTTTCATACGTGAAGTTCGCCATCATGTGAAAGCGATGGGGACTACACTAATATGTTGTGTCGCGGAATCTAAATGGGATTCCGATGGGTCGCTCCCTGACGGTCGCGGCTCGGATGGGGCGGGGCGGCGCGCCTTTATGAAACTCTCACTGGGATCATTAGGTACATATGCTCCCAAATAATTCGCGTCCAATTCCACACGCCTTACACACACATTCACTTGCAAACGCACACGAAAAAGAGACAATGGCAGGTCGGCTTCCGCGTCAAGTGAATTTGGAATTCGCCAAGGAGTTGTCGAGAGTGGAGCATTCGCCGGACACCGTCGTCACCAGCACCGCCGCGCAGAAAAGGGTTACGGCGTTTGTCTGCACGAATTGCGTGCGTGCGATCCCGGAGCGCGGGCCGTGGTCGCGGCATTCGAGCGCGGGGCTTTTTCCGCAAGCGTGCGCGGTCCAGGAGATTACGATTCCCTGCACGGGCCGGCTGCAGCCGGAGCATCTGCTGCGGGCCATCGAGGAGGGGGCGGATCTGGTGTGCATCGTCGGCTGCGCGGAAGACAACTGTCATTTTCTGGAAGGCTCCCGGCGCGCCGGCCGGCGCGGCGAATACGTCAAGCAAATGCTGGCGGAGATCGGGGTGGGAGGCGAACGGATATTGATGGTGCATCTGCCCGGATCGGCGCGGCAGGATCTGGCCGCCGGGGAAGGCGCGGCGGAGGCGGAGAGCGGGGAGGACGAATTTTCGCGCCAGGCGGCGGCGGTGACGGCCGAGGTGGCCGCCCGGCTGGGAAGCTGTCCGGCCAATCCGCTGGGTAGGCCGCCGGCGCCGGAAGAAGAAGTCATGGTCACAGAAAACGGTGAGGAAAATGAAGACTGATCTGGCCGAGGCGCTGCAGACCGGGCGCCTGACATTGTCCGTCGAATGCCTGCCCCCGCGGGGGCCGGACGCGGCGGGAGTGCGCAAACTGGCGGGCGCGCTGCCGGCGCGGGTGGATGCGGTGGTGGTGGCGGACAATCCGCATGGGGACGGGGGTTCGGCGCTGGCGTGCGCGGCGATCCTGGCGGGGGAGAAAGCCGCGCCGGTGCTGTCGGTGGTCACGCGGGACCGCAACCGGATCGCGCTGCAGGCGGATGTGCTGGGGGCGGCGGCGGTGGGGGTGCGGAGCGTGTTGTGTTTGAGCGGGGAACATCAGTCGTTGGGGGCGGACGCCCAGGCGGCGGGGGTGTACGACATCGATCCGGTGCAGTTGATACGGGGGCTCAAGGCGATGTGCGACCAGGGGGTGGATTTCGCGGGCAAGCCGCTGGAAGCGGCGCCGAAGCTGCTCCTGGGGGCGGCGGCACATCCCTATCTGCGGCCGATGGCGTTGAATCTGATGGGGCTCAAGAAGAAGGTGGCGGCGGGGGCGGGCTTTTTCATCACGCAGGCGGTGTTCGACGTGGCCGGGTTTGCCGAGTGGATGGAGGCGGTGCGGGCGGCGGGGATAGACAAGCAGGCGGCGATCATCGCCAGCGTGCTGCCGCTGACGAGCGTGGAGCAGGCGAAACTGCTACAGGCGAAAAAGAGCAGTGGGGTGGGCGCGGAGGTCGTGAACCGGCTGGCGGACGCGGCGGACGCGGCAAAAGAAGGCATAGCCATTGCATCGGAGGTGGCAAAAAAGGTAAAGTCCATCGCAGGCGTGCGCGGCATACACATTTTGTCCGGCGGCGCGCTGGCCGTCGCCACTATAGTTGAGGAGGCCGGATTGGCGCAAGCCTGAAGGTCTGACAAACAGCATGCCTGAGAAATATCACATTCATGTCGCCCTCACGCCCGGCAAGTTCCGCCGGGTGGGCAAATACGGCAGCGTGGACTGGCGTGAAGACTGTGCGCGCTGCACCAACTGCGTGAAGCCGCGCTGCACCTATGAGGTGTACAAGCACGAGACCGCGGCCAACCGCGATCCGGCGGCGCCGATGGAAACGCACTATGAATGCAAGGCGTGCCTGTCGTGCGTGCAGGGATGCACCAAGGGGCTGCTGGCCATCGGCGTGAACCCCGAGTTCCTGGACCTGGGCGACGAATACTGGCAGCCCGAGATGATTGCCACGACGTGGATCCAGGCGGACGCGGGGCGCATTCCGGTATCGGGCGCGGGGTATCGGGGGCGGTTTTCGGGGCCGGGTTTTGATGGGATATGGACGGACATGTCGGAAATCGTGCGGCCGACGCGCGACGGGATTCACGGGCGCGAGTATATCAGCACCAGCGTGGACATCGGGGTCAAGCCGATGCGGCTGAGCTTTGGGGCGGACGGGGCGATGACCTGTGCGGGCGCTTCGCTGATTGAAATCCAGATGCCCGCGCTGCTGGACCTGCCGCCCTGGCCGATGCCGGGCGTATTGTGGTCGCTGGCCCGGGCCGCGGCGGCCAAGAAGCTGCACACGCTGGCGGTCATACCGGCGGCGCATGTTGGCGATATTCCGCCGGAGCAGCACGCGAACATCGTGCCGCTGGTGACCGAAGCGACGCTGGCGTGCTGTCAGGAGGCGCTGGCGGGGGTGCGCATGGTGGAACTGACCGGTCCCGGGGACATGCAGTTGCTGGCGCGGCGCATCGCGGAGATCAATCCGCAGGCGGTGCTGGCGCTGCGGATGGAATTGACCGCCGATGCGGCCGAACGGGTGGGGCAACTGGCGGCCGGCACGTTCAAGGTGTTTCACCTGTGCGCGGACCTGCATGGCTGCGAGAAACTGGCCGACGGCACGCCCGGGCGGCACCTCAAGGACGCCTTGCGGGAAATCCACGGCCGGTTGGTCAAGGACGGGCGGCGGGACGAGATCACGCTGATCGCGGGCGGGGGGATCGCACTGGCCGAACACATGGCCAAGGCGATCATCTGCGGCGCCGACCTGGTGGCCGTGAATGTGGCGCTGCTGGTGGGTCTGGGCTGCCGGGTATGCCGGGAGGCATACCAGAGCGGCGCGTGCCCGGGAACGTGTCCGGCGGGCTTGCAGAGCGTGGAATTGGCGTATGCGGCGCAGCGGATGGTGAATTTGATGGGGGCGTGGCATTCGCAGTTGATCGAGGTGCTGGGGGCGATGGGCATCCGGGAAATCCGGCGGCTGCGCGGCGAAATGGGCCGCGCGATGTTTTTGGAAGATATTGAAAAAGAGGCGTTCGGTGACCTTGTCTGGAAATAACATCGACGTATATGCGGGTTGTGAGGTGGCGGACGCTCCCCCCAGCCCCGCGCACGGCCACCCGGCGGCCGCCGCCCAGCCGGAAGCCATTGGCCTTAATGGCACGCCGCAAGCGGCCGTCACCCGCGAAGTCCGCCCCGTTCCCGACCGCTACCGGAACAAACTCGGGCGCTACGCCATCCGCCGCTCGGCCGACTGCGCCGCGTGCGGCACGTGCGCCGCGATGTGCCCCGAGGGCGTCCACAGCAAGCCGGCGGGTTACAAATATGTCCTGCGCCCGCAGGACCACCTGTGCGTGGGCCCGGCATGCGCCGCCACGGATCATTATTGCGTGGAACATTGCCCGCAGCAGGCCCTGCAACTGCTGCGCAATCCGGTGACGGAGACGATGGGCGACTATCGCTGGAGCAGCGACCTGATACTAGCCACCTGGCACATGGCCGAAACCGGCCACATGCCGCAGGAGGGGGAGTACCGCCATGGCAACAGCGGGGGCGGCTTTGACCGCATCCGCATCAACCTGCCGGAAGACGCCGGGCACAAGCTCGATCCGAAGGAAATCGACACGACGCTGGAACTGAACCGCAGCCGCGACGGCCGCCCGCAGATCAAGATCGACCTGCCCATATACGGCGGGGGCATGTCATTCGGCTCGGTCTCGATCCACACGATCCTGGCGAAGGCCCGCGCGGCCGTGGCCTGGAACACCTTCACCTGCACGGGCGAGGGGGGCTATCACGACCGGCTCAAGCCGTATGACGACCACGTGATCACGCAGGTGGCGACGGGGCTGTTTGGCGTGCGCGAGGAGACGATCCAGCGCGTGCGCATCGTGGAATTCAAGTACGCCCAGGGCGCCAAGCCGGGGCTGGGCGGGCACCTGCTGGGGGACAAGAACACGCCGCCGGTGGCGCGGATGCGCGAGGCCGTGGCGGGCAACGCCCTGTTCTCGCCGTTCCCGTTCCACAGCGTATACAGCGTGGAGGATCACAAGAAGCACCTGGACTGGATCAAGGAAGTCAATCCCAAGGCGCTGGTGAGCGTGAAGGTCTCGACGCCGACGGATGTGGACATGGTGGCGGTGGGGAGTTACTGCGCCGGGGCGCACATCATTCATCTGGACGGCAGCTACGGCGGCACCGGCGCCGCGCCGGACATCGCCAAGAAGAACATCGCCATGCCCATCGAGTTCGCCATTCCGAAGGTCCACAAGTTCCTGACCACCGAAGGCATACGGGACAAGGTCACGCTGATCGTCTCGGGCGGCATCCGCACGCCGGACGACGTGATCAAGGCCATCGCCCTGGGGGCCGACGGCGTGGTGATCGGCACGGCGGACATGGTGGCGCTGGGCTGCGTGCGCTGCGCGTGCTGCGAATCCGGGCGCGGGTGTCCGCGCGGGATCGCCAGCACGGACCCGGAACTGATGATGCAGATGAGCCTCGACTGGGCCAGCCAGCGCCTGATCAACCTGATGAACGCGTGGCGGGAACGGATCACGGACGTACTGGCGCGGCTCGGGGTGCCATCCACGAGCGCCCTGCGCGGGCGGCCGGACCTGCTGTATTACCTGGCGGAGCCGCCGCGGGAAGGAGCCAAATCATGAGCCAGCATGCCGAAAAACTTTTAGCCGCGCGGTCGCAGGTCTATGGCGCCGCACCGGTGGAGGGGGGCAAGGCGGCCGATGAAGGGGGCTGCGGGGTGACGGGGTTTGCGTGTACGGTGCCGGTGGCGGGGCGCATGATCTATGAACCGTCGGTGCAGATGCAGAACCGGGGCAACGGGAAAGGTGGGGGCATAGCGGCGGTGGGCCTGGTGCCCAGCGAGATGGGCGTGAGCCGGGAAGTGCTGGATTCGCATTATCTATTGCAGATCGCGTTGCTGGACAATGCGGTACACGGCGAACTGGAAGAAAAGTTCATTTTGCCGAACTTTGACGTGGCGCACGCGGCGCGGGTGGGGCATATTGACGACTACCGGGACATCCGGGGTTTGGAAGTCCGGCCACCGGACATCCACCGCTATTTCGTGCGCGTCAAGCCGGAGGTGCTGCGGACCTTCGCCAAAGCCACCGAGTTGGAGCGTCTGCCGTTGCGCGAGCTGGAAGATGAGTTCATGTGGCGGAATTCCTACCGGCTCAACGACGCCTACTATGCCTCGCTGGGCCAAAAGCGCGCCTTTGTGCTGTGCCACGGGCGCGACCTGCTGGTGTTCAAGATGGTGGGGTTTGCCGAGCAGAATGTGACGTATTACAACCTGCAGAACATGAAGGCCCACGTGTGGATCGCGCATCAGCGGTATCCGACGAAAGGCCGGGTGTGGCATCCGGGCGGGGCGCACCCGTTCGTGGGGCTCAACGAGGCGCTGGTCCACAATGGCGATTTCGCCAACTATTACTCGGTGTGCGACTACCTCAAGCAGCGCAACATCCGGCAGCAGTTCCTCACCGACACGGAAGTTTCGGTGCAGTTGTTTGACCTGTGGGACCGGGTGTACAAGTATCCGCTGGAGTACATTATTGAGGCGCTGGCGCCGACGACGGAGCTGGATTTCGACCAATTGCCGCCGGCCAAGCAGGCGATCTACCGGAAGATACAGGCGGCGCACATCCACGCCTCGCCGGACGGGCCGTGGTTCTTCATCATCGCCCGGAGCCAGCCGGACAAGAAGCAATTCCAACTATTGGGCATTACGGACACGGCGATGTTGCGGCCGCAGGTGTTCGCGCTGGCCGGCAGCGGGGAAGCGAAGATCGGTCTGATCTGCTCGGAGAAGCAGGCCATCGACGCCACGCTGCGCAGCCTGGCGCGCGAGGATCCGCGGTTCTGTCCGGTCGCCGACCGCTACTGGAACGCGCGCGGCGGCAGCCACACGGACGGCGGTGCGTTCATCTTCACCATTGGCGAGGACGCCCAGGGGCGCAAGACCTTTGAATGCACCGACAAGTTCGGGCACCAGGTATCGGTGGACACCGGCCCCGTGCGCTGCGACTTGGTGGAGTTGGCGGCGGAACAGCCCGACGAAGCGGCGCGCGTCAGCCAGTGGCTGGGGAATGGGGAGACCCGGCAAGTGTTCGACTACGTCCAGGATCTGCCGCGCTGGACGCCGGACGCCCTCAAGCGGTTCTGCCAGACGGTCGTCAGCAAGGCGACGACTACGCCGGCCCGGGTGACGGCCATTGCGGCCCTGACGCTGCTGCATGACCGCTGCTTCGACACCGGGGACAAGCACCGCAGCAGCGTGCGGCGGGTTCTGGAGGACGCGCTGGACAAGATATTCGACTCGGCCCCGGTCTGTGGAAGTCCGGGCACGGGTTATTTCCGCCGCGTGGATTGGACCACGTGCGATCGCCTGGCGGCCCCCGCGCCGGGGGAGGAATTGCTGGTGATCGAT
The DNA here is from genome assembly GCA_903868035.1 of uncultured Phycisphaerales bacterium. Next base: position 13,135 of record CAIPTQ010000081.1, on the reverse strand, counting down.
GCCGAAAGGTTCCCGGCGGAAGGCGACGGGTGCGATGCCGTGCTGATGCGCAAGGCGTATCAGATGGGCTGGCGGAATTTCGCGGTGTATCGGCTGCGCGGGCAGCGTTTCCACGGCGCGGGGCTGGGCCCCAACACCGCGGGCGTGCGCATCGACCTGTATGGCTCGAGCGGCGACTACATCGCCAGCGGGGCCGACGGGCTGCACCTGTATGTCCATGGCAACGCCCAGGACCAGGTGGCGCAGATCATGAAGCTGGGCAAGCTGGTCATTTATGGCGATGTGGGGCAGACCTTCATGTACGGCGCCAAGGGGGGCGAGGTGTATGTGCTGGGCAATGCCGCGGGGCGGCCGCTGATCAATGCGGTGGGCAAGCCGCGGGTGGTGATCAACGGCACGTGCCTGGATTTTCTGGCGGAGTCGTTCATGGCCGGCGATCCGATCAATGGCGGGGGTTTTGTGGTTCTTAATGGCGTGGCGTTCGACGACCACGGCAAGCTGGGCGAACTGCCGGCGCCGTATCCGGGGAGCAATTTGTTTTCGCTGGCCAGCGGCGGGGCGATCTACATTCGCGATCCGCATTCCAAGATGGTGCAGGGGCAGCTCAACGGCGGGGTGTATTCGCCGCTGACGGAGCAGGATTGGCGGCTCATACGGCCCTATTTGCAGGAAAATGAGCGGCTCTTCGGCATCAGCGTCAAGGAACTGCTGACGGTCGATGGGCGGGTGTGCCCGCCGGCGGAAGTGTATCGCAAGGTCAGCGCGGTGAAGCTGCAAGTGCTGGCCGCAGCCACGGAGAAGAAAAAATGAGCAAACATTCACCCGTGACTCCGGATTTCGCGGACAGCCTGGCGGCGCTGGTGGCGGAAACGCATGTGATGTCGTGCATGCAGTGCCGCAAGTGTTCCAATGGGTGCCCGGTGGCGGGCCGCGCGGACATTTCGCCGCATGAGCTGGTGCGGATGATACAGTTGGGCCAGCGGGCGGAGGTATTGTCGAGCCGGATGATCTGGGAATGCACGTCGTGCCAGACGTGCGTGACGCGGTGCCCGATGCAGGTGGACATTGCGACGCTGAACGATGAATTGCGGCGGCTCAGCCAGGCCGAGGGCAAGGCCGCCAAGACCACGGTGGCGACGTTTAACGAGATATTCCTGAACGGCGTGCGGAAGCGCGGGCGCGTGTTCGAGCCGGGGCTGATGACCGCATATAAGCTGCGCACGCGGCGATTCTTCGACGACATGGCCAAGCTGCCGATGATGCTGGCCAAGCGCAAGCTGCCGTTTTTCCCCAAGTCCGTCGGGGACAAGGGGCGGCGGCAGGAAATGTTCAAGCGCGCGGCGCAGGGCACGCGGACGGCGAAAGAGGGGGGCAAGAAATGATGAAATACGCTTTTTATCCGGGTTGTTCCATGGAAGGCACCGCGGCCGACTACCGGCTATCGACGCTGGCGGTGGCGCGGGCGCTGGGGATTGAGCTGCCGGAGATACCGGATTGGATTTGTTGCGGCTCGACGGCGGCACATTCCACCGATCCGCTGCTGGCGGCGGCGCTACCGGCGCAGAATTTAGCGGCGGCGGCGAAGATGGGGGTGAATGGCGGGCGGACGAAGGTTGCGGTTGGATGTGCCGCGTGTTACAGCCGTTTGCGTTTGGCCAATCTGCACATTGCCGCGGATGCGGGCTTCCGCGGTGCGGTGGCCCAGGCCGTGGGCGCGGACTATGACGGGCAGACGCCGATCGTGCATCTGCTGGAGATTTTAGCGCGGGACATTGGCGTGGCGGCGCTGGCGGGCAAGGTGCGGCGGCAGTTGGCGGGGCTGAAGGTGGCGTGTTACTACGGGTGTTTGCTGTCGCGGCCGCCGGAGATCGCCTTTGACGATGTGGAAAATCCGACACTGATGGACCAATTGATGCGGGCCGCGGGGGCCACGCCGCTGGACTGGCCGCACAAGACGGAGTGCTGCGGGGCGAGCTGTTCGATCACGGACACGGCGGTGGTGTGCGAACTGGGGCGGGAGATACTGGCGATGGCCAAGGCCGCCGGGGCGGACTGCATCGTGACGGCGTGCCCGCTGTGCCAGCTCAACCTGGACCTGCGGCAGCAGGACATCAACAAGAAATATGAAGAGGCCTTTAATCTGCCGGTGTTTTATTTCACGCAGTTGCTGGGCCTGGCGCTGGGGTGTTCCGTGAAGGAACTGGGCCTCGACCGCCTCGTCGTCAATCCCTGGCCGCTCCTGACCCGTGTCGGCATTCCTGAGTCAGCAAGGTAGAGCCTTATGATCGGTGAAAAACCAAATTCAACCAACGGCACGGCGGAAGAGCCACTCGGGGCGGTGATGGTCGTCGGCGCGGGCATCACGGGCATCCAGGCGGCGCTGGACCTGGCGGAATCCGGATTCAAGGTGTATTTGGTGGATTCGGCGGCGGCCATCGGCGGGAGCATGGCGCGGCTGGACAAGACCTTTCCCACCGGCGATTGCGCGATGTGCATTCTCTCGCCCAAGCTGGTGGCCTGCGCCCGGAACAAGAACATCGACATCATCACTCTGGCGGATGTGGAGGGCATCAGCGGCACGCCGGGGCAGTTCCAGGTGCAAATCCGCCGGCGGGCCCGGTACGTGGAGGCCAGCAAGTGCAACGCGTGCGGCGAGTGCTCGGAAGCCTGCCCGGTCAGCCTGCCCAATGAGTTTGACCGCAAGCTGGGCACCCGCAAGGCGATCTCCCGACTGTATCCGCAGGCGATTCCCAATCTGTTCGCCATCACCAAGGCGGCCGGCGCGGCTCCCTGCCGCAGCGCCTGTCCGGCGGGCGTGAACGTCCAGGGGTACGTGGCGCTCATCGCGGTGGGCAAATTCAAGGAAGCCTACGAACTGGTGCGCAAGCGGTGCCCCTTGCCGGCGGCGTGCGGGCGCGTGTGCCAGCATCCGTGTGAAACGGACTGCAACCGCAAGGACGTGGACCGCGCCCTGGCGGTGCGCGACCTCAAGCGTTTCGCCGCCGACTACGTGTATGCGCATCCCGAACTGGCGGACGAACCCTTACCGCCGGTGGAGCCGCAGAAGGAACGGGTCGCGATCATCGGCGGCGGCCCGGCGGGCATCACCGCCGCGGCGGACCTGCGGAAGCTGGGGTATGCCGTCACCATTTTCGAAGCCATGCCGCACCTGGGCGGGATGCTCCGCTACGGCATTCCGCGGTATCGCCTGCCGGCCGAAGTGCTGGACCAGGAACTCAAGCACATCACCGATTTGGGCGTCGAGGTGCGGACGGGCTGCCGGGTGGCGAGTCCCGCGAGTCTGCTCAAGCCCGCAAAGGCCACCAACGGCGACGCGGCGGGCAAGTTTGACGCCATCTTTGCCGCCATCGGCGCCTGGACCAGCAGGAAGCTGGGCATCCCGGGTGAAGATGCACCGGAGGTCTGGCCGGGGCTCAAGTTCCTGCAGGAAGTCAACGCGGGCGGGAAACCAACCATTGGGCCCAACGTGCTGGTCATCGGCGGCGGCGATGTGGCGATGGATGCCGCCCGCTGCGCCAAGCGGCTGCCGGGCGTCAGGAACGTTGTTTTGGCCAGTCTGGAAAAGCGCGACGAGATGCCCGCGCATTCCTGGGAGGCCGCCGAGGCCCTTGAAGAGGGGATCGAGTTTCATTGCGGTTGGGGGCCGACGGAGGTAGTCAGCACCGGCGGCAAGGTTACCGGGATGGCCTTCCGCGCCTGCACCCGGGTGTTTGACGAAAACCGCCGGTTTGCCCCGCAATTTGACGATGCGCAGAAGACCACCCTCGCGGCCGACACGATCATCGTGACCATCGGCCAGGGCATTGACAATAGCAACCTGGGCCAGGTGGCCACGGGACCGGGGGGGCGGATTGTCGTCAACAAAGAGACGCTGGCCACCGGCATCCCCGGCATTTTCGCCGGCGGCGACGCCGTGCTGGGCCCCGCCTCCATGGTCGACGCCATGGCCCAGGGCCACCGGGCCGCCGAGGCGATCCACGCGTATCTGCGCGGCACGCAGGCGCAGGGGGCCGCCGCCGCGCCCGGCGCGAAAAAAGACGCCGCGCCGAATCCGAGGCCCGAGGCCCCGCAGGTGGCGCGCCAACCCATGCCGCAGGCCGCCGCGGCGGAGCGGAGCGCGAGTTTCCGGGAGATCGACCTGGGGTACACCGCCGAACAGGCCGTGGCCGAGGCCAAGCGCTGCCTGGCCTGCGGCATGTGCAGCGAGTGCGGCTTGTGCGTGACGGCGTGCGGGCCGGGGGCGATCAATCACAACATGCAGGCGGTGACGGAAACGGTGCGGGTGGGGTCGGTGATCCTGACGCCGGGGTTTGAGGAATTTCAGGCGTCGCTGCGGGGCGAGTTCGGCCACGGGCGTTATGCCAACGTATTGTCCAGCGCGCAGTTCGAGCGGTTGCTCAGCGCCGCGGGTCCGACGGGCGGGGAGGTGCTGCGGCCCTCGGACGGCAAGCACCCCAAGAGCATCGCCTTCATCCAATGCGTCGGGTCGCGGGATGCGGCGCGGGGTTGCGGCTACTGCTCGAGCATCTGCTGCATGTCGGCGACCAAGGAAGCCATGGTCGCATTGGAGCACGAAAAAGGGCTGAAGATTTCCATTTTCTGCATGGATATCCGCGCCTTCGGCAAGGAATTCGACAATTACGTCACCCGCGCCCGCGAGGAACACGGGGTGCAGTTCATCCGGGCCATGCCCTCGCGCGTGGTGGAGATGCCCGGCACGCGGAACACGCGCGTGCGCCACTTCGATGAGGCCGGCAAGGAACTGCAGCAGGAATTCGACATGGTCGTGCTCTCGGTGGGCATGCGGCCCAGCGCTTCGGTCAAGGCGCTGGCGCAGAAACTGGGCCTGGACCTAAACGAGTTCGGCTTCTGCCAAACCGATCGGCTGACGCCCATGGCGGCATCGCGGCCGGGGTTGTACGTGGCCGGCGCCTTCCAGGAGCCCAAGGACATCCCGGAATCCGTCGCCCAGGCCTCCGCCGCCGCCGCGTGCGCCATGGAGCAGCTTGCCTCCGCCCGCGGCACGATGATCCAGCGCCGCGAGTATCCCTGGGAGCGCGACGTGACGGACGAGGCCCCGCGCATCGGGGTGTTCATCTGCCATTGCGGGCACAACATCGCCTCGGTGGTTGATGTCCAGGCCGTCGCCGCACACGCGCTGAAACTGCCGAACGTCATCCACGCCGAGGCCAGCCTGTACACCTGCTCGGACAACAGCCTCATGCACATCAAGGATGTGATCCTGCAGAAACGGCTCAATCGCGTGGTCGTGGCGTCGTGCTCGCCGCGCACCCATGAGGCGCTGTTCCAGGAAACGCTGCGGGAATCGGGACTGAATCCCTATCTGTTCGCCATGACCAACATCCGCGACCAGTGCTCCTGGGTGCATCGCGAAGACCCCGTGGCCGCCACCGAGAAGGCCCTCGACCTGATGGCCATGGCCGTCGCCCGGGCGCGGCACCTGCGCCCGCTGGAGACCGGCATGCTGGCCGTCACCGCCTCCGCCCTCATCATCGGCGGCGGGCTGGCGGGCATGACGGCCGCCCTGGCGATTGCCGATCAGGGCTTCCAGGTGCATCTGACGGAAAAGGAAGCCGCACTCGGCGGGAACCTGCGGCACATTCACACGACGCTGGAGCGTGCCGACGTCGGCGGTTTCCTGGCCGACCTGGAGCGCCGGGTCACCACGCATCCCAAGATCACCGTCCACCTCCGCACCACACCCCTGCAAGTCGCCGGCCATGTCGGCAACTTCAAGACGCGCCTGGCCAAAAAAGCGGACACCGGCCAACCCGCCGAAATCACCGTCAATCACGGCGTGACGATCATTGCCACGGGCGCACGGCAGCGCGAGACCTCCCTCTACCTTCATGGCAAGCACCCCCGCGTCACCACCCAGCGCGAGCTGGAAGCCCAACTCTCCGCCGGCACCTTGCCCAAGAACCTGGGGAACAGCCCCACGATCGTGATGATCCAGTGTGTTGAATCGCGCAACGCCCAACACTCCTATTGCAGCCGCGTCTGCTGTTCCGAAGCCGTCAAAAACGCCCTCACCCTGAAAGAGAAATTGCCCCACGCCACCGTCATCGTCCTGGCCAAGGACATCCGCACCTACGGCTTCCGCGAACTGGCCTACCAGGAAGCCCGCGAAAAAGGCGTCATCTTCATCCGCCACCCCGAAGCGCTCGATCCGGCCGTCAGCGAGGAGACCGGCCAGCTCACGGTGCGCGTCACCGACGCGGGCACGCAGCGCGAAGTCATCCTCCACCCGGACCTGCTGGCGCTCAGCGTCGGCATGGCCCCCGCCGAGGATAATCCCGCGCTCTCGTCCATGCTCCGCACCGCTCTGACCACCGACGGCTTCTTCCTGGAGGCCCATCCCAAGCTTCGCCCCGTCGATCTGGCCAACGAGGGTGAATTCATCTGCGGCCTGGCGCACTCGCCGCGCTTCATCGACGAGACCATCGCCCAGGCCAAGGCCGTCGCCGGACGGGCGGCCACGGTGCTGTCCAAGGCCTTCCTCACCATCGCCGGGCAGATTGCCAAGGTGAATGCCGACAACTGCGTGGCGTGCGCCACGTGCGTGAAGGTCTGCCCCTACGGCGCCCCCTTCATCAACGATCTCAAGAAGGCGGAAATCCAGGGTGCCAAGTGCATGGGCTGCGGCAGTTGCGCCGCCTCCTGCCCGGCGCGCACCATCACCCTGCAACATCAGGAGGACCTGCAGATTTCCGCCATGCTTGATGAATTGCTCCTGACCGGAGGCCCGGCATGACCCAACAGCTCGAACAATCACCTTCCACCGCGACTGCCGCTCCCCACGCGTGGGAACCGATGATCGTGGCCTTTTGCTGCAACTACTGCGCCTATGCCGCCGCCGACCTCGCCGGGGCCAAGCGCATGCAGTACCCGGCCAACATCCGCGTCGTCCACTCGCCCTGCACCGGCAAGGTCGAAATGGAACACATCCTGGAGGCCTTTGACCACGGCGCCGACGGCGTGCTGCTCGCCGGCTGCCTCGAAGGCGGCTGCCACTTCCAGGAAGGCAATCTCCGCGCCCGCAAGCGGGTGGAACGTATCCAGCGCATCCTCGACGAGATCGGCATCGGCGGCCGCCGCCTCAGCATGAACAATCTGTCGGCCGCGATGGCCCCCATGTTTGTCCAGCGGGTCCAGGAAATCGTGCGGGTCATCCGCGAACTGGGCCCCAACCCATTGAAGTGTCCCGCCGAAAAATCCGCAACGAGCCGCGCTCCAGAAAGTGCAGGAATTTCATGATTGTCGCCAGCCCCAAACCCATCAAGGAACTCATCGGCCTGACGAGGAACCACGACAAGGTTCTGTTCGTCGGCTGCGGCACGTGCGTGACCGTGTGCCTGGCCGGCGGCGAGCGCGAGGTGGGCATCGCCGCCTATGCCGTGCGCATGGCCCGGAAGCTTTCCGGCAAGCCGGTGGAGATTGAACAGGCGACCATTGAGCGCCAGTGCGAAAACGAATTCATCAAGGATCTGGTGCCGCTGGTGGAGCGGAACGACGCGGTGATTTCCTTCGGCTGCGGCGCGGGCGTGCAGGCGCTGGCGGAGCGCTTCCCCACCAAGCCCGTCTACGCGGCGCTGAACACGCAGTTTTTGGGCATCCTCGAAGAGCAGGCCGTCTGGACCGAAAAATGCCTCGGCTGCGGGGACTGCATGCTGGCCACTTTCGGCGGCATCTGCCCGGTCACGCGGTGCGCCAAGCGCCTGCTCAACGGCCCCTGCGGCGGCAGCACCGAGGAACATTGCGAGTGCGACGCCAACCGCCCCTGCGCCTGGCAACTGATCTACAAACGGCTGCAGGCGATTCACCAGCTCGACCGCCTGGACGCCATCATCCCCCCCAAGGACTGGCGCTCGGCGTGGCACGCGAGCCCCCGGGACACGTTGCGTCCCGAGCATCGCATGTAAATGGCGGCAGGAAACGCGCCCAACAGGACTCGAACCTGTAACCGTCCGCTTAGAAGGCGGATGCTCTATCCGATTGAGCTATGGGCGCTCGTTTGGCGCCTGATACAATACGTTCCGTTGGCGTATGCTGGCAACCCATTGCTCCCGGATGTTATTTTGTGGACCAAGCGTTGCGCCCGGGTTTTTGGGACGGCGCTACTACTGGGGGCCGAGCCGCGCCAGGGCCGCGCGCAGGACTTTGGCCTTTTGTTTGGCGGGCATTTGGAGCGCCTTGAGGAACGCCAGCAGTTCGGGGTCCTGGGAATCGGCCACGGCGTTGACCAGGAATTGGAAGTCCTCATTGCGCATGTGCGGGCTGTCGAGTAGGTCCTTGAGGATGCGGCGGGATTCGGGGGTTTTGTGGTTGATGAAGAAGCGGAAGATGGCCAGGCGCATGCCGGAGGCGACGGTGAAGTCGGAGCTGAAACAGGCGATCAGCGCCAGCGGCGAAACGGCGATGGGTTCGGGGTGGGCCTGGGCGATTTCCTGGAGGGATTCGATGGCGGCGATGCGGATGTCCTCGTGGCGGTCCATGAGGCCCTGGGCCAGGGCGAGGAACAGATCGAGCGTCCAGGGCTCCTGGGCGAGTTTGCGCATTTGCTTGGAGCGGTAGGTGAAGCGGTCTTCGTTGTCGTGGAATCTTTCGTCGTTTACGAATTCCTCAGATCCGAAGTTTTCTTCGGGGAAATTATTCGGAAGACTTTCGGTCACGGGAACCTCCTAATAGTGAAGGAGTTTTGTTTTGTGTTTTCGAACGCATAGATCGCCGGATCAATGGGTAAAGCGCTATCAATATAATACCAATGCAGATATCGACGATGGTACCCAGACTGGGAAAAGAGTTCCCATTCCCATAGCCGTAACCCGGGTCGAAGCGAAATGAATCCGCGAGAGCTTCAAAAGTGGGCATAGACTTGCTGAATCCAGCTTCAAAATCGTAACAATTAATACATATAACTGCATTTTTTCCAACGAATGCGTAGGTAGTTACGTTCACGATGCCCGTCGGCAAACGGTGTTGAGCCTGAAGTATCACGGCCTGACGTCGTGTGTCGTATACGCCACTGGTAACGGTCATGCCAGAGCCTATGGCGTCCAAACGAAATTTATCAACGTACCCCGCGGGATCTCCAGGTGGTTTGCTGACGGCTTGCACCACACAATAGGGGACACCCGTGTCTTTGGATCGCGCACCAGCGAGAAGGCCTTGACTGCCAGGGCCGCGGACAGCGTCAATTTCGGTGGGACTAATAGGCTGCCAGTCTGGCGGAATATCAAAGGAAAAATGCTGTGTGGCATCGCTAAGCTGCACAGCACCGACAGGTGACCACAGAGCAAATATGACAAGCACCGCACATAATGTTCGCCACATGTTGGTCACTCCTTGGTTTCACCTCACGTGGAGCTCTTTGGCGATGGCCTGCAAATCCCCGGCTACGACGGGCAGAAACATAACGCCGACCAACGCGCTGTCGCCATGGGCGATTTTGCAGCGGGTATCATAATACGCATCCACCCGGGCATAGGTGGACTGCCCCTTGTCGGTCAGCAACGCCACTTTCCGCATGAACGTCAACCGATCCACGTCCACGGAATCCCACAGCCGGCGCGTCTTCCATTGGGGCGAGGATTTCTTTTGTGCGATCAAGGCGGCACATAGGTTGTCGATGTGCTGCTCGAGTTGGGCGAACAGCATGACGAAATAGGCGTGGTGGTTGTACTTACGCATCTTCGCCCAATGCGCCTGGCGGCGGGCGGTTCTTCCTTCGGACTCCCGCTGCGCCAAATAGAGGTCAATGGCGAGATAGGCCGCACGAATCTCCCGAAACGAAGTCATTACTTCTCCCCAAGCAGCTTCCGGAACGCGGTTTTATTGAAGGGGATCAGGAATTTGGCGCCCACATCCACCGCCAACTGCCAGTCACTGGGCGCGCCCTCGCGGCCTCCCAGGTCAGCCATCTGGTGCCAGCTCGCAGGGGCGGAGATGTCGATACGCCCGTTGGCTCCGACAATCCAGAGGTCGCCGGGAAGAAAAGAGATTCGCCGCTTCTGGTCCACAAAGACACTGTAGGTGGGGATGCTGTACGTCGCCGCCAAGGACCGCTTGCCGGGGGGGCCAAGCACTTTTTTGATCGTGCCGCGGGTGACGGTGGCGTGGGGGACGCCTTGCATCCATGCGTCCAACCGCCCATACAGCTTGTTGAGCCGGGCGGTCCAATCCGCCACGCGAATATCCACGGCCTTGCGGTCGAGCTTTAACGGCGTTTGAATAACAGGCATACGATCTCCTTTTCTCGACTGAATCATCGTATCATTTCTGTCACCGAATTTCATTCCTTCTGACGGAATTCTCCCGCATCAGCTTTTTTCCCGTTGAGTTGGCGGCGATATCCGCATCACTGGTGCCGGTAGACATCCCAACCCAGGTACGTCGTCAGCGCATCCTGCACGGCATCGGCGACCTGGGCCTTGGTCGCCGCCACGTGGTGCTCAAAGCCGTTCTTGCAGATGTACGCCAGCAGGGCCTGGAGCCGGTTGACGTGGAAGGTGCCGAAGCCGCCGAAGGTGTCGAGCTTGTCGTCGGTGAAGGTGCCTTCGCCGAGGTAGGCGCGGACCTTGCCGGAGAGGTCGTCGGTGGAGACGCGGCAGTAGGTGAAGGGTCCGGGGGCGATTTTGCCGACGATGGTGCCAAAGGTGTTTTCCTTACCCACGGTGCCGGCGATGATTTCCTGGTAGTCCATTTTGTGGCTGGCGAAGAAATCCTTGGGGAGGTTGGAGCAGTGGAAGACGACACCCTTGTCGGGGTCGGTGCCGTAGTTGTTGTTCCAGTCGAGGAGGGCGGCGGGGGTGTTGGAGGCGGCGGTGAGGGCGAGCATGCCGATGAGGCCGGTGATGTCGGTTTCGCAGGCCGAGGGCATGCAGGCGTTGGAGTTCATGGACATGAGGGTGCAGGGGACGATGCCGTAGAGTTCTTCGAGGGCGGTCCAGCATTGGATGGCGGTGCCGATGAGGCGTTGGTCGGTGGACCATTTTTCGATGGCGACGCCGAGCTTGGCCATTTTGATCAGGGGGAGCTGGGGGATGCCGGTGGTGTTGGTGTAGCCCTGAATAGCTGCGATTTTGGCCTTGACGTCGGCATTATCGTCCTTGAGGTTGCGGGCCCAGCCGAGAACCTCGGAGAGGTCGAGGGTTTCGACGGTAATGCCGGAGTGTTCGAGGAGCTTTTCGGAGTAGCGGACAGTGTTGAAGGCACCGGGGCGGGCACCGATGGCGCCGACGCGGGCGTTTTTGAACTTGCGGACGACGCGGCAGGTGGCGGCGAAACGGCGGATGTCGGCGGTGAATTCCGGGCGGGCGGGATCGCACGTGTGCAGGGTGGTCAGCGAGTAGGGGATGTTGTATTGGCGGAGGTTGTTGCAGGCGGACATCTTGCCACAGAAGGAGTCGCGGCGGTCCTTGATGGTCATGCTGGCGGGGTTGTCATCGAAGGCGTGGATGAGGACGGGCACTTTGAGGCCGGCCCAGCGGAGGGTGTTGGCGATGGCGCGTTCGTCGCCGAAGTTGGGGAGGGTGACGATGATGCCGTCGATGTCGGCGGCATGTTTCTGGAAGAGTTCGGCGCACTTGCGGGCTTCATCGAGCGACTCAACGGCGCCGTGGCGGGTGTCGTGGGGGGAGAGGGCGATGACCTTGTGGCCTTCCTTCTGGAGGAGATCGAGGACGGCCTGGCGGCCGGCGGAACAGAGGTGCGCGGGGAAGAAGCCGCGGTTGCCGACGACGAGTGCGAAGGTGGACATGAGGACTCCATTGAAACAGGAGGCCGGATACGCCGGTCGGGTATTTTGGAAAGGTGGTTATAATATACGGGATGGGGGAGTCTTGCATCATGGTGGAAGGGGAGTATTGCACGGTACGGAAACACAGGGTTCGGGCGTGATTTTCAAGCCGTGGCATTACTGTGGGACAGGATGCCGGGCTTCCTCGCCGCCTTCGTAGACCGCCAGTTCCTCGTGCAGTCGCGCGATGAGTTTACGAATGCCCGCCTTTGTGAACCCTTTGGAACCCACAGGGTGGCTTTGTTGCAACTGCCTGAGCCGTTCTTCGAGTGATTGGAGTTCTTCCTGTGCTTTGGCGTACTCTGTAGAATTGGCAATCTTAGCATTACCTCCATACATTCTGAAAGGATAACAATCCAGTGTCTCGATCTACTCGGCACTCTCGGGCAATGCCGGCTCGACCACGGTGAAGGGGGCGGCGCGGCCGGGTTTTACTTGCAGACGCTGGGCGTAGTCCATGAGGAATTCCACCTTGGGCAGGGGCGCGAGGTTGGCCACGGCATCGGAAAAAATGCGCTTGGCTGCCCTAAGATGAGTGCGGCGCGAGACATGTGAAATAATCACTAATTCGTTTTTTAGCTGGGGGAGGACTTCGAGGAGTTCGTTAAGGTGGAGGTGCTGGCCCTGGCGGGCGCGTTTGCGGTGGTCGGGTTCGTAGAAGGTGCATTCGGTGATGAGGACTTTGGCGTCGATAACTGCATGCTGCAGCAGGGTTTCCGGCAGGGAGGTGTCGCCGGTGTAGGCGACGAGGGGGACGTCGAGGGTGTAGGTGATGCGTTCGCCTTGTTCCTTCATTTTGCGGAGGATGTGGCCGGGGAGGTTCTGGGCCAGGAGGTCGGAACGCAGCTTTTCGCGCCTATCAATCACCACAAAACCCACGCTCGGCACGGTGTGGCGCGTGGCAAACGCGCGTGCCACGAGGCCCTTGCGCAACTCAAACTCGTCCCCGACACTCATGGGGATGATGCGGTGCTCGGTGACTTTGCCCTCCAAACCCGCCCAAGAGTGAATAATGTCGGAGAGGGGCTGGGCGATTTTGGCGGGGCAGAGGATGGTGCCGGGGGCCATGCCCTGGAAGAAGCGTTGGGAGAGGTAGTAGGGGATGCCAGCGGAGTGGTCGATGTGGCCGTGGGTCAGGAGGCAGAAGTCGGAGGTGAGGACGGGGCGGGGGCACTTGCCGATGTCGAAGTTGAGGTTGAGTTCGGGGATTTGGATGACGGATTCCTCGCCGGCGACGGAGTAGCCCAGGACGTGGAAGTAGGGGGTTTTGATGACGGCCATGGGGGGGATGAGGGG
>CAIPTQ010000080.1 GCA_903868035.1 uncultured Phycisphaerales bacterium | reverse complement strand
TGTGGTCCGCGAAGCGGACCCAAAGCGGGCAGCGCCAAGGGCAAGGTGACGATAGCGCCCGATTTTGACGCACCGCTGGAAGATTTTGCCGAGTACACGTAATAATGCTATTGCGGGACACGTAGGATCCGGCGTTATTCATTTTTCCGCCCTTTCAGCCCTTACCGGCCTGTCATCCCCCGTGCCACCATCATCCTTCTGGTTGAGCCCCACGGAATAAAGAACATATCCGGCCCCCTCTCGGCGATAGACGGTCTCCTTCCCGGAAAACGGATCGCGCAACACCGGTTCACCAAGCGCTGCCAGCGATTCAGGATATGCACCATGTGCGGCGTGGAATTCCGCCAGGGAGACCGCCAAGGGTGCGATTTTACGTTCCAGTTGGCTCCGTTCCATTACCATGTCCATGCGTCTTGATAGATCAGGATTGCCAACGACCCACCAATTCGCCATTCTGGCGGCATACTGTTCGCCAGTTTCGCCGGCGCGCATTTTCAAGAATGCCTCGACCGCTTCCTTTCCGGTTTTCTGACCGGTCGGGCCGAATAACGGCGAGGCGGGGACGCTGTTATCGATGGCGGTTTTCGTCGCCTCCTCGAAATGCTTGAGGCGTTGGTCAAACGGAAGTGCCGCCAGGGTCAGGTATGCGGAGCATTCCCGATGGATGGTCTTCAGCAGCACGGTCCAATCGGTTCGGGGCAAAGCCCCCAAGTCATATTGAACATCGGGCGTCATGTCCCCGGCGAGTGCGCAAATGCAACGCTGCCCCTGGCCTCGTATGCAAGTCATGGCATCGTCCAGGGCCAACATCTCCTCAATTTGTGCGGCATCGGCAAATGCAGGCAGGGCGGGACTTTCTGCGATTTGGCGGCGCAACGACTTCAGTTGTTCCGGTGAAAGGCCCCCGCCGGACGCAAGCGCGTCGTAGCCCCGCATGGCGATAAAGTCGACGGCCGCGGCAACCAAGGCGGACAAGTCCGTCCGCTGCTCGGCGGCAAACCGCGCCAGTGTTTGCACCCGGCGCAGATCGTCGAGCGCCCCGGATATGTCGGAGTTGCCGGCGCGCAACATGGCACGGGCGGCCAGCAACTGGGCCGTGGTGCGGAATGGCGCCAGAGACGGGAGAGCGTCACGCCAATTGGGCGGAGTAGTCTTGCTGACCCAGGGAACGTAGCAGTGGGGCAGTTCGCATGCTCTTTCGAGCAGCGCCAGGGCACCCTCTTGCTTGAGCCATGCAGCGATCTTCGGAAAATCCGTTGCCTTCCAGGGATGCTCCATGCACTTTTGTAAGTCGCTATCGAGTGTGCCCGACTCCTCGGGCGTGAGAGGTTTGCCCTGTTGCGTGGCCACAAAATCAGAGAGCAAAGGCAGGGCTACACTGTCCGCCGGAAGCTGCACACCGAGCGCTTCGACAATCCTAGCATTGGTTTCCCGGTTTTTAGCGTTAGTAGTCGCCTGCAAAAACGGGATCGCCGCGTTATTTTCCCTGGTGATGCCCTTGCGCAAAATGGCATTGATGGCTTCAACATAATTGATCGTACCATCCGTATTCAACGGACCTTCGATGATCGTGGTTTCGGGTCCAATGGAAAAGGATCGGGTTGTAGCCTGTCCGAACGCATAAGAGGCACCGACCAACAAGAAGACCATCACAATCATTCTCGGGCACATATCGATTATCCTCCATAATGAGCGAGGCAGTGAAAGTATAGCAGATGGCGGTGGTCGGGGAGGAGTGTCGGTGACATTTGTGTGTCAGTGACATTTGAAAGCGATCAGAAATTCTGCCGTAGCGCCTGTTCGTAGGCGGCGAAGACGTCCTGGGTGAAGCAGACGAAGAGGATGCGGTCGAGGGAGGGATATTGGATGAGCGCCGCACGGGCTTCGCGGATGGCGATGGCGCAGGCTTCCGGGAGGGGGTAGCGGTAGATGCCGCAACTGATGGCGGGGAAGGCGAGGGAGGTGAGGTGGTACACGGCGGCGAGTTGGAAGCCGCGGCGGTAGCAGGAGGCGAGGAGTTGGGGTTCGCGGCGGGTGCCGCCGTGCCAGACGGGGCCGACGGTGTGGATGACGTGTGGGGCGGGGAGGCGGTAGCCGTGGGTGATTTTGGCGTCGCCCGTGTTGCAGCCGCGGAGGGCTTTGCATTCCTGGAGGAGTTTGGGGCCGGCGGCGCGGTGGATGGCACCGTCCACGCCGCCGCCGCCGAGGAGGGAGGTGTTGGCGGCGTTGACGATGGCGTCAACGGCGAGGGTGGTGATGTCGGCGCGAAGCAATTCGATCTTTCCGGGCATGACGCTCCTTTCGCCATTCCATTGTTACATAAATCCCAACTCCTTCAGCGCCGCCCCAGCGCCCGCGAGGTTGGTGGGGTTCATTTCCGTATAGTTGCGGGAGAGGATCACGCCGCCGGCACCGCCTTTGAAGGCGGCCAGCACGGATTGCTTGACGCTCTCGGGGGTGCAGCGGGAGGCGCCGGCGGGGACGGGCACGTCGATGTCGATGCCGGGGAGGATTTGGACTTTGGGGCCGGCGTCATCGGCGGTGCGGCGGGTTTCGCGCTGGACGTAGTCGGCGGAGAGGCCGGTGGCCGACACGCGGTCGTAGGGGGCTTCGGCGTAGTTGAGGATTTTGTAGAGGGCGTCGAGGGCCTGGGGCTTGGGGAGGTCGGCCAGGACGTTGCCGGTGATGGAGTCGGTGAAGCTGCGGATGCGGTCGCCGGCGGAGTTGTTGTAGAGGACGGGCTTGATGAAGTCGGAGAATTCGCCGTACTGGGTGAAGTCCATTTCGGCACGGTGGAAGGGGCTGAAGGAGACGTTGTGCCAGATATGCCAGCCGACGGGGATGGGCTTGATGGATTTGACGAGCTTGAAGATTTGGCGCTGGAGGTCCTGGCGGCTTTGAATCCAGAGGGATTCCCAGGCGAGGAGTTCGGGGAAGTTCAGGAGCAGGCGGAAGAAGGCGACGAAGCTGCCGTCGCGGGGGCGGCGGTTGGCGCGGCCGTCGCGGACGAATTGTTCGAGGGCGGTGAAGCCTTTTTTGGCGCGATCCACGTCGATGCCCTGGGCTTTGCCGCGCTGGGTGCAGAACTCGCAGAAGCAGGTGGCTTGGCCGGGGTCGGCCCGGGCGCCGTTGTGATACGCGCCCAGGGCGTTGAAGAGGCCGCCCTGGCGCTCGGAGGACCACATGAGGCCCGCGATGTCATACGACCGGCAGTAGTCTTCGACGAGGCCCAGCACGAAGCCCAGGTAGAGGGGATTGTTGTAGCAGGGGCCGGCGGGGTGGACTTCGGCGCGGCGGCCGTGGAAGTCCATTTCATAGAGTTTGGACCAACTGGGGAAGGGTGCGCCTTTGTTGTCTTCAAGAATCCAGGCGTAGGTTTTGATGCCGTGCTTTTGGGCGAGGGGGATGGTTTTCTCGAAGAGGTCGAGGTCCTTGAATTCGGGGGCGCGCATTTCGTCGTAGGTGAGGGAGGTGTTTTTGTAGAACTGCATGTGGGGGATGGCGAAGTTGCCGCCGCGGAAGTTGGCGGCGGGCATGGAGGCGGTGGAGTTGACGTAGGTGTAGATGAAGGGGAGGAGGGTGTTGACGCCGGCACGGATGCGCATGTCCTCAAAGAGGGTGTCGAGGTTTGGGGCGGCCAGGGGGGCGGGGCCAAGGGCGATGCCTATGGTGGGGGCGGGTTTGGCTGGGCTGGCGGGCGCGGCGGGCGCAGTTTGGGCGGAGGCTTCGCGCGGGAGGCTGGCGGCCAGGGAGGCGAGGCCGGCGGCGGCGGTGGTCTTGAGAATGTCGCGGCGGGTGAGTTCCATGGGGGGGCTCCTTGAGTGGGTGCTGAGAGTGTAACGCGGGAAGGGGGAGGTGTATGCCGGTGGGGGCGGGAGGGGCGGCTTTTGTTCTCTCACCCCTTGCGGTTTCTTTCCCCGCCCGACGCGTTATCATGGTTTACCCTTATTCCTTTTGAGGAGATCGGATATGGCACTTTTCGACGTCTTTCGCGGGCAGTTCATTGACATTGTGGAGTGGACCGAGCCTTCCCAGAACGACATCCTGGCGTACCGCTTCCCCCGGCATAACAACGAGATCAAGATGGGGGCCAAGCTGGTGGTGCGCGAGGGGCAGACGGCGCTGTTCGTCAACGAGGGGGTGCTGTCGGATATTTTCCTCAACCCCGGCACGTTCACGCTGACGACGCAGAACCTGCCGATCCTCTCGACGCTCAAGGGGTGGAAGTACGGCTTCAACTCGCCGTTCAAGGCGGAGGTGTATTTCATCTCGATGCGGCAGTGGACGGACCAGAAGTGGGGGACGCAGAACCCCATCATGCTGCGCGATCCGGAGTTCGGGCCGATACGCGTGCGGGCGTTTGGGAGTTATGCGTTTCATGTGTCGGACCCGGCGACGTTTTTGAAGCAGTTGGTGGTGACGGACCCGATGTTCGAGGCGTTTGAAATTTCCAACCAGTTGCGGAACACGATCATCTCGCGGTTTGTGGATGCCATGGGGCAGGCGAAGATCGCGGTGCTGGATTTGGCGGGGAATTACGACAAGATTTCGAAGATTGCCGGCGAAGTCATCAAGCCCGACCTCGCCAACCTCGGCCTGGCGCTCACCAGTTTCCTCATCGAAAATATCTCCCTGCCGCCGGAGGTGGAGCAGGCGTTGGATCAGCGGACGAAGATGGGGGTGCTGGGGGATCTTGGGAAGTACACGCAGTTCAAGACGGCGGAGGCGATTGGCGATGCGGCGAAGAACCAGGGGGGGATGGCGGGGTTGGGCAGCGGGATCGCGGCGGGGGCGGCCATGGCGGACCAGATGCGCGGGGCGATGGCAGCGCAAACGAGCGGGCCGACGGGGGCGTCGGCACCACAGATGCCGCCGCCGATTCCGCAGGCCGTGGCGTTTTATGTCGCGGTGGGGGGGCAGCAGCAGGGGCCGTTTGATGTGCCGACGCTGGCGGCCAAGGCGCGGGACGGTTCGCTGACGCGCGGCACGCTGGTGTGGCGCGCGGGCATGGCGAATTGGATGCCGGTCGAACAGGTGGCGGAACTGGGCGGGGTGTTCGCCAGCGTGCCGCCGCCGATACCGGGGGCGTGATATTGTCGAACCGTGCTTGGTACAATACGGGAATGTGAACGTTCATGGTATACTGCGTGAACGATGGGCCATTTTGCCAGGGAGGAACGAACATGTTTGGCATGCCACGGTGGAATTCATTGAAGAGTATTGCGTGTGTCTGCTGTGCGCTGGCGCTTGCGGCGGTTCTTCCGCGACCGGGCTTGGCCCAGGTGACGACCCAGAACGCGACCCAAAATGCCGGGCTGGAAATGTGGCGCATCAACCCCTTGGACGATATTGTCCGCAACTTGAACGAACTGGAACTCAACAGCCGCGGCAGTCGCGCTGGCGGTGGCGCTCCCGGAACCGGCCAACCTCACACTGTCTCCCTCGAAATTCGCTCCTCGGATAACGCCCGCCGCGTGGCCGCCATCCCCGCATCGCAACACGATGCGCGAACCCTATTAAGCCCCGGCAACCCACAAATGGTGGCACGCTTTGTGACGTACCAAGATCTACCATCGGTGCCCGCCGGCGAGTACGTGGCGGCATGGATTGTCGATAACCAGCGCCGCTCCAATGTGTTTCACTTTACCGTCGATCCCAAAAAAGACGTCGCCAAGCTCCCCCGCGTACGCATCGTTCAATTCGAACCGGATAAGGCCGGCAGCTTGCCGGTGGTCGCCGCCTATGTGTCGCGGGCCAAGGCGAGCGATCCGGCCCCCGATCGCATGATGCTTGCGTTCAGCATCTTGGTTCTTGACGACGTGGCCATGCCGCATGGGGGAGGGAGTGGTCCAGGCAACAATAGCACCTTGCCCGTTGGCGGCACCGACATTGCTTCCACACGCTGGACTTCCACTCCCGATCTCACCAAGCCGCACACGATTGCCGTGCGTGCCGGAAATGGATCCGGGATCTTCCCGCCACCGTCCGATTTCAAGCCCGGTGAATTCCAGGAATCCGCGACGGTGATTTTGGAAACCGGCACCCCCCTGGCCGACGCCTGGGACAAGGCCACGCCCAAGCTGGCGACGATGCCTGCGGAGAAATAGGCGCGTGTCTGGAGGGCGTTGCCATGCGAATAAAATATCGAAACATGCTTAAATATGGGCCAATCGGTCTGCTACTGACGGTCGTTTTCATCCTCGCCAGCGCATGGTTCATGAGCCGATTCAAGAATCCAACCGAAGGTGCAATGTGGTGCCTGGCCATTACCTTGACACCCAGTCTCATATCTCTGTGCATCATCATACGACGTGCAATAATATATCGTCGGATGTCGCGAGAGAAACCGCTTCGACCGAAGATATGAGTGGATTTATGTCTGATAACCGTAATATATTCCGCTTCACAAACCCCTCCGCCGCGCCAACTTGAAAGACCCCGTTTCGCTCCGTATACTCGCCGTATATACGTCAAGGAGATATTCATGACCACCACGGTGCAGAAATGGGGCAACAGCCTGGCGATCCGCTTGCCGCGGGATATTGCCCAGAAGGCGCACCTCGAACGCGGCTCCCGAATCGAGTTCGATGTCGCCGCCGGCGAAGTCAAAATTCGCCCCCTCAAGCCCGTGCGCCGCCGCAGTCCCTTCACGGTGGCCAAAATGCTCAACGGCTTTAAGGGGCCCTATCCGCATCGCAAGACCTTTGACGATCCTCCCGTCGGCCGGGAGATCCTATGACGTTCCGCACCTATATTCCCCGGCGCGGCGACCTGGTGCATCTGAATTTCTCACCCTCCGTAGGCCATGAAATGGCTGACCGCCATTACGCCTTGGTGCTCAGCAATGACCGCTACAACCGACGCACGGGCATGGCTTACGTGGTTCCCATAACC
>CAIPTQ010000079.1 GCA_903868035.1 uncultured Phycisphaerales bacterium | reverse complement strand
TTTTTCGGCCAGTGAAAATCGTTCACGCTGGTGCCGTCACGGTTAAGGCATTTAACGAGCAGCACGCGCTCGCCGCCGTTGGTCCATTGATGGATCGGAGGAACGGCTGGGTCTTGGGTGGGGGTGATGGGGGTCATAATTAGGCTCACTTTCGTGTTGTGCCAGTTTTTTGTCCGCTTCATTGGCAATAGCATGCAAATCCGCGACCGCCCACGTTTGGCATGGGGCGGGTACGCAAATCCGGCGCGCGGCATTTGCACAAATCCCGGTGATTGCCGCATTGGTGGCACCACTGGGTCACGAAGTGCGTTGCCCGCCCAATTCGCGCGAGACGGGCCTCGCGGTCGGGGCAAACGCAATCACCCGGAAATCGCCGTTGGCAATGAATACACCACATGTCAGTCTCCAAAAATCTTCGACCAGATCCGTTGAATGATCTCAGCCTGTTTCGCGGTGTAGTCTCCGGTCCACTTGTGCATGTCGTCGAGGAAATTGCACTCCCACGGCGTCAATTGGTCGCTTTCGTCGGCCAGCAATTCCTTGACCATCTTGCGGCAAATCCCGATGGGTTTTGGGTCAGGCATGGACATCCCTTTCAATCGCTTCCGTGACAAGATCATCATCCACGTTAAAAAGACCTTGATGGCCGACATAAGGGATGGGTTTGGAAAAGCGTAGGGCATTTTCCAGTTGCCAGGCGTAGCGGCCGGGGGTGAAGTGGCACGTGGGGAGTCGAACCTCCATGGGCACCCAACCTCTTAACCGGGGAATGCGGGGCCAATTATCCGAATCGTGCCGTTCGTTCAATCCGCCAGCAGGTAGTAGTGCGTCTGCCCGGTCAGCCGATGCCGGTCCTCTTCGGACAGCGCCGCGATATCCAGCGGCGTCGGGAATTTCAGAATCGTCTTCGCCTTGACCAGGGCATCGCGGGCCTTTTTCTCGGCCGGACCCGCGTCCGGGTCCATGCCGGCGGTTTCCATGAGGAAGGACGTGCGTTGCTCCGGCGTCATCGCCCGCGCCAGAGCCGCGGCTTTTTGGCGGCGCTCCGCCGTGGTCATCTTGGCCGGGGCCGGGGGTGCCGGCGGGGCTGGGGTGTCGAGGGCGAACACGTGCTCGTCCTCGGCGGCAGGCGGGGCGGATGTGTCCGGTTTATCCGTGGGAACCGGCATTGCTGTCGGCTCGCTGCTCTTCACCCCGGCGTTGCCGCTCGGGGCATCCGCGCCCGCCTGTTGGACCGTCTGTTGAATTGCCTTGGGCCGCCCGCTCCCCGGCGCGTTGTGGGAGTCAGCCGCGCCGGGTTGCATGGGGGCAGTCGTTTGTGCGGGGGAAGAAAGTGAAGTTCCGCCGGCCGCACCCGGGGTGGTCTGTTTGTCCGCCGCCTTGGAATTTTGAACCACTTCGGGGGGAAGGGGAGGAAGTTTCCCTTCCGCCAATCCCTTGAGGCTCCGGCGCTTGCCCGGTTCCTCATCCGTGGGCACCACATCCACAACGCGGATTTCGTCCAACTCGTCCGCCGTGTTCATGCCCGCCAACCGTTCCGGGCAATGCAGCCGTCCAAAGAACGTGGCGGCGCGATACCGAAACATGATGCCGGGCATCGTCTTCCACTTACTGCCGTCCCTCTTCGCCCACCCCTCGCCGTCCACCAGCGGCCAGTCCACCCACGGCCCCAGCACCATCTTCCCCGTGGCCTTGTGCGTCGCGAACGCCCGCACCCGGTAGGATGGATCGAACGGATTTCCATCGGCATCATCGCAATGGATTTCGTAGTCCAGTGAATTTTCAAACAGACCAGACGTGTTGATGAGCGCGATTGCGAGCTGCGCCTCGATGCCGGGCTTGCCGTGGACCACGTAGGACCGCTGCATGAAATGAAATGGGTCCACGCCCATGCGCACCGCCATTTGGATGGCGATAAAGCAATTCCCAATCTGTTTACGGTAATGCTCTGGAATCATGGTGGAATCGGAGAACAGGGAGGCCACCCGATACATATGCTCGAATTTATTTGTGTCGAGCAGGTTGGCAAATTCCGACGTGTCGATCACACGCTGAATTTCCTTCCGGGGGGATTGGGCTTCCGTGTTGGCAAGGGCTTGGGTCATTGGTCTACTCCTGAAAAGGGTTAGCGTTCGTTCAACTCGCGCACCTGGTACGTCGTCACCGTCTCCACCGCCCCCAGCGCCCGCAGCTGCGCCATGAAGCCATCCTTCGCCGCGGTCTTTTGCCCCTTCGCCGCCCCGTCCGCAACGCGGGTCAACATCGCGGTTTTGTGAACTTCGATAATGGCCCGCAAATCTTCCGTGGAGAATGTCTCGGCCAAAAGCGGATACGCCGCAATCAGGTCGATTTTGTCGATGTGCATTTCCAGTTTACCCAAAACTTTGCCTCCCCCCAGCGAGATCGGACCATTCGCCAACACTTCCGCCCGCACCCACTTGTCGTACTGGTCGATTACCGAGGCCAGCAGCTTCACACGGGGGCGGAGCGCCGCGACCGATTCCCGCGTCAGAGCCTGCGTGAACTTCGGATCGGCCAGGGCCAGGGCCGTCGAGCGGTTCAACTCCGCCAGCGCCGGACATGATGTCTTCCGCCGGCACCGCCCGCACCACTCGCCGGGCCGGTAGACCTCCGGGTGGTCCAGCGTGTTACGCTTGAACTCCTCGACCCATGCCTCCACCCACGCTCGCGTGTAGACATGGCGGACCTCGCCCTCACCGCGTAAATAGACCACGCGAGAATCAATGGCGTTCAGGTCGGCATGCCGAGCCAGTGCGCATGCCGCCTGTGCCAAAATCTGTGCCGTGTGGTCGTCCTCCCGATGGGTAGATTTCCACTCCGTAACGATGCCAACCGTACCATCCACCAGCAGTAAATCCAGCGTGGCCGCGAACGGCGGAGCCTCGATATGCGTCTCGGTTTGGGCGTCTCCCAACTTTTCCCGCTCCACGTACGCCAGTGCCAACTTCACCATATCCTCGGCCTCGGCGGCGCCATCGCCCATGAACAGCGGATAGTCCTCACCCCGGATCGCCAGCGCGATCGCCCGATGGATCTCCGTGCCCTCCGTGGCGGTCGGGTCATATGAGTCGATCTGTACGCCATCGGTGACGGCGGCGGCCGGGCAGTTGGCTAAAAGCGACATGGAGGATGCACGGATCAGTCCTCGTAATTCTTTTACCGTCATGATTTTTTCTCCAAATCGGCGAGCCGATAAATCCGCACATACGACCACGATAACTTTCGGGCCAGTTTCTCGGCGGCTAAGTCAGCCGCCTCACGACTGCAATAGACCTGTCGGCACCGGCTCGGCATAGTCCATGATTTGTTCCGCGTGGCGCAGGCCACGACCACAAACATATCGGACATCGGCGGAGCCGGCGGGTCCGGAACCTCGACGCCCTGGGCAGTCATGAGCGGAAATTCAGTCATTCGTCACACTCTTAGCACATGGCCGCGAAAAACAGCGCCACCAAAAGCCACATCTTGCGGGTCATTGTTCTTCCTCCCGCGCCGCCGCCCATTCCGCCGCGTCATGTTCGGTGGCGGGATTGTATACTTTTTTCATGATCTCCACCGCCATCTCGTCGGTACTGCCGGTGAGTTTGGTCGCGTGATGTGAGTCCAGCAGCGCGCCGATAGAACCGCGACGATCGACGGAAGGCGGGACGGATGTCGCCGGTTTTCCTACCAGGTCCGGCGTTGCCGCCGAATCTGCACGTTCATCCCCGGCGTTGCCGCGCGGGGCATCCGCGCCCGCCTTTGTCGTCGTTAATTCTCGTGGATATTTCTGCCGCAACCGTTCCATCGCCGGCAGCAGAATTGCAAAGTTGGCGTCGTCGGCCCTGCACGCTGCCTGCGCCAACTCATTTAGGAAGTCACCGGCGGGGCATGGTTGCCGGTCCAGAATTCCCGTGATCCACGCCCGTACCTGGGCCGTCGCGTCCGGCACTTCCACCGCGCCGACCGTTTGCAGGAAATTTTTCGCGTGAATGGTCATAGGTTCCTCCATGGTTGTCCTAAAAAAGCCCCGCGCCAGCCCTATCTGACTGCTCCGCTGGACCGTCCAGATATGCCGTTAGGCCAGAACATTCCAGAACGCGGGGCATATTATACTTTCCGTTCAAACGCGGTGGGCATGGTCCGGCGGATCGCCGCCCGGATCGCCGCCTCCACCTGGTTCTGGCCCACCCGGTATAGGGTGAAATTCACGGGCCTCTTTCCGCTCAGCCGGACGCGCACGATTTCAGGTTTTCGTTTCATGACCATCTTTATCGCCTTTTCCCTTCCGCACGTCAAGCCAATTTTCGCTAATTTTTGCAAATTGTTTCGTGCAATCACATAATTCTCAATATCCACGGCACGAATGGCACGCAAAATTATTTCCATTCCGCTATGATTTTCCGGACCAAATCGGCGCAGGCTAGACGTTCCACCGCCGCCGACCCCGCCGACCCCGCCGCCCACACCGCCGCCGCCGCCGCCAAATCCGCCGCCGCCGCCCACTTTGCCGCCACCAGCGCCGCCGACACCGCCGCCGCCTCCGCCCACGCCGTCTCCGCCCACGCCGACCCCGCCGACCCCGCCGCCCACACCGGCCCTGCCGCGC
>CAIPTQ010000078.1 GCA_903868035.1 uncultured Phycisphaerales bacterium | reverse complement strand
GGTGTGAGGGCAGGGGATATCGTTTGGAAGCCATCTCCGGGAAGGCATTTTCGATTCGGCGTTACTCGTGGACTGACGCCGTTGAGAAGGGGAAAAAGTCGTATTCGGATTCTCCAACCGAAAAATCGCTTGCCGAATCAGAGGTACGTGAGGTCCAGATGTACAAGAAAATAGAAACGGGTTTGTTTTATCGGAAGGAATATCGCAATGGGGGCGGCGTATCTGTGGCATTCGATGCGGATCATCAGATGGGATATTTCGAATCATCACCACGTTGAAGAGAGCCGAGGTCTAAGAATCGTAATTTCCCGCGCACTCATGCCAATTGCGTCTTCCCCATTAGGTAGCGGTCGCACTCCCGTGCCGCCCCCCGACCTTCGTTGATCGCCCAGACGACGAGCGATTGCCCCCTGCGGCAGTCGCCGGCGGCAAAGATGTTCGGGCGGCTCGTGAGAAAGCGGCCGTGGTCGGCTTTAAAGTTGCTGCGCGGGTCGAGTTCAATGCCGAGCTGGGCGGCCACGGCATTTTCGGGTCCAAGGAAACCCAAGGCGAGGAAAACGAGGTCGGCTTTCCATTCCTGCTGGGTGCCGGGGAGTTCCTTCATCTTAAACTGGGATTGTCCATTGGAGCCTTCGCGGACCCATTCGACGCGGACGGTTTTGACGCCGCGCAAATTGCCGCGGTCGTCGCCGAGGAATTCCTTGGTGAGGATGGCGAACTGGCGAGGATCGGCGCCGAAGACGGCGGCGGATTCCTCGTGGCCGTAGTCGGTGCGCAGGATGCGGGGCCACTGGGGCCAGGGGTTGTCCGGGGCGCGGGCGGCAGGGGGTTGGGGGAGTAGTTCAAAGTTGACGAGGGATTTGCAGCCGTGGCGCATGGAGGTGCCGAGGCAGTCGTTGCCGGTATCACCGCCGCCGATGACGATGACGTGTTTGTCCTTGGCGTTGATGAAGTGGCCGTCGGCGTGGTTGGAATCGAGAAGGGACTTGGTGTTGAGGGTGAGGAATTCCATGGCGAAGTGGACGCCTTTGAGCTGGCGGCCCGGGACGGGCAGGTCGCGCGGCTTGGTGGCGCCGGTGGCGAGGATGAGGGCGTCGTATTCCTTGGCGAGTTGCTGGGCGTCGTGCGTCACGC
Organism: uncultured Phycisphaerales bacterium; assembly: GCA_903868035.1. The sequence continues at coordinate 12,759 of CAIPTQ010000078.1, read as the reverse complement.
CGATGTGCGCGCCGGTCACAAAGCGGACGCCTTCTTCCTCCATGAGTTTGACGCGGCGTTCAACGATGGTGCGTTTGTCGAGCTTCATATTGGGGATGCCGTACATCAGCAGGCCGCCGATGCGGTCGGCACGTTCGTAAACGGTGACGAGGTGGCCGGCCTTGCTGAGCTGGTCGGCGGCGGCCAGGCCCGCGGGGCCACTGCCGATGACGGCGACTTTTTTGCCGGTGCGGCTTGAAGGCGGATTGGGCTTGACCAAGCCGTGCTCCCAGGCGTGGTCGATGATTTCGGCTTCGATGGACTTGATGGTGACGGGTGGTTCATTGATGCCCAGAACGCACGACCCCTCGCACGGCGCCGGGCAGACGCGCCCCGTGAACTCCGGAAAGTTGTTCGTCTTCCACAACCGCACAATCGCCTCTTCCCACAGGCCGCGGTAGACGAGGTCGTTCCACTCCGGGATGAGGTTGTTAATCGGGCAGCCGCCGGTCTTGTCGGAATGGCAGAAGGGGACGCCGCAGTCCATGCAGCGGGCGCCCTGCTGCTTGAGGCGGGCGTCGGGGAGGTGGTCGTGGAACTCGTGCCAGTTGAGGATGCGGAGGCGCGCGGCCTTGTTGGTGCCGAGCTCGCGGGCGAATTCCATGAATCCGGTGGGCTTACCCATGGCTCACCCCCCCCCCTACTCCCCCCACCGCGGGTGCGGCGGCCATTGTGGCGAGGGCTTTTTTGTATTCAATGGGCATGACCTTGTGGAATTTCTTCAAGGCTTCATTCCAATTTTTCAAGATGGCATCGGCGACCGGCGAGCCGGTGTATTGGTGATGCTGCTGAATCAGTTCCCGCAATATCTCCACGTCGGTCTTGTCGGTGAGTTTTTCGAGTTCGACCATGGCCAGGTTGCACCGCGTGATAAACTCGCCCTGTGGATCGTAGACGTAAGCAATGCCGCCGGACATGCCTGCCGCGAAATTGCGGCCCGTCGGCCCGAGGATGACGGCGCGGCCGTTGGTCATGTACTCGCAGCCGTGGTCGCCGACGCCCTCCACCACGGCATAGGCCCCGGAGTTGCGGACGCAGAAGCGTTCCCCCGCCACGCCGCGGAAGAAGGCCCGGCCGGAGGTGGCCCCGTAGAGACAGACGTTGCCGACGATGATGTTCTCCTCGGCCTTGAAGCCGGCGGCGGTGGCGGCCTTGTCGGGATAGACGATCACCTTGCCGCCCGACAAGCCCTTGGCGACATAGTCGTTGGTATCGCCTTCCATTTCGATGGTGACGCCCTTGGCCAGCCACGCGCCCAGCGACTGGCCGGCGTGGCCCTTGAGCTTGAGGTGGATCGTGTCATCGGGCAGACCCGCCTCGCCGTAGCGTTTGGCGATTTCATTCGAGAGCATGGTGCCCACGGTGCGGTGGGTGTTTTTGATGGTCTTGCTGATGGAGACTTTTTCGCGGCGCTCCAGGGCGGGCCGGCAGAGTTCGATCAACTCGTTGTCCATGGCATCTTTAAGGTTGTGATCCTGGGGGATGCACTTGAAGACCTTCACCTCGTCGTAGATGGTGGTGGCGGGGGCGAGGATGGGCGTTAGGTCCAGGCCCTGGGCTTTCCAGTGGTTGATGGCCTCGGAGACATCGAGCAAATCGACGCGGCCGATGAGTTCGTTGAAGGTGCGGAAGCCCAGTTGTGCCATATAGGTGCGTACTTCCTCGGCCAGGAGGAAGAAGAAGTTGATGACGTACTCGGGCTTGCCGGCGAATTTTTTCCGCAGCGCCGGGTTCTGCGTGGCGATGCCCACGGGGCAGGTGTTCAGGTGGCAGGCGCGCATCAGGATGCAGCCCAGGGTGACCAGCGGCGCGGTGGAGAAACCGAACTCCTCGGCACCCAGCATGCCCCCGATGACCACGTCGCGGCCGGTCTTTAGCTGCCCGTCCACCTGCACGGTAACGCGGCTGCGGAGGTTGTTGAGCACGAGGGTCTGGTGGGTTTCGGCCAGGCCGATCTCCCACGGCGCGCCGGCATGCTTGATGGAGGTGAGCGGCGAGGCCCCCGTGCCGCCGTCATGGCCGGAAATCAGTATGTGGTCGGCATGGGCCTTGGCGACGCCGGCGGCGACTGTGCCCACGCCCACCTCGGCTACCAGCTTGACGGAGATGCGGGCGGCGCGGTTGGCGTTCTTGAGGTCGTAGATAAGCTGGGCCAAATCCTCGATGGAGTAGATGTCGTGATGCGGCGGCGGCGAGATAAGCTGCACGCCGGGCGTGGAATGGCGCAGCGCGCCGATGTACTTGTCCACCTTGTGGCCGGGGAGTTGGCCGCCCTCGCCGGGCTTGGCGCCCTGGGCCATTTTGATCTGCAACTCGTCGGCATTGGTGAGGTAGTTGATCGTCGCGCCAAAACGCCCCGACGCCACCTGCTTGATCGCCGATCGCCGAATCTTCGGGCTCCCATCCGCCCACACCTCCCCCGGCACTGGCTTGAAGCGGCGGGAATCCTCGCCACCCTCACCGGTGTTGGACTTGCCGCCCATGTGGTTCATCGCGATGGCGAGGGTTTCGTGGGCCTCGGTGGAGATGGAGCCTAAGGACATGGCGCCGGTGCAGAAGCGCTTGACGATTTCCTTGGCGGGCTCGACTTCGTCGAGGGGAATCTGGGCGCCGAGTTCGCCCGCACCGGTCTTGAATTTGAACAGGCCGCGGAGCGTACACAGGGCGCCCGATTGGTCGTTGATCTGTTTGGCGTAGCGGGCATAGGCTTCGCGTGACGATTGGGAGCCTTGGTCGGTCCACGTCGCCTGCTGCAGGGCGGAGATGACTTCGGGGCTGAACAAGTGCCGCTCGCCGTCCTTGCGCCAGTGATATTGCCCGCCATTGGGCAGCACAGGCAGCGGCATGCTTTCATGGCGTTCCGGGAAGCCGATTTCATGGCGGCGGATGGCTTCCCTGGCCAGCACATCCAGGCCCACGCCCTCGACGCGCGAAACGGTGCCGACGAAGGACCGGGTGATGACTTCCTGATTTAAGCCGATGGCTTCGAAAATCTGCGCCCCCTTGTAGGATTGGATCGTCGAGATGCCCATCTTGGACATGACCTTGAGCAGCCCCTTGTCCACGGCCTTGATATAGTTTTTGACGACGGTCGGGTCGTCCTTGACGTCCAGCCGGCCCAGGGCGCGCAGTTCCCAGAGCGTCTCAAACGCGAGGTAGGGGTTGATCGCATCCGCCCCATACCCCACCAACAGCGCATGGTGATGCACTTCGCGGGCCTCGCCCGTTTCCAGGACGATGCCGATGCGGGTGCGGCTGTTGGTCTTCACGAGGTGATGGTGTACTGCGCCCACCGCCAGCAGCGAGGGGAGCGCGACATGGTCGTAGTCCAGGGCGCGGTCGGAGAGGATGACCAGGCTGTAGCCGTCGCGAATCGCCTTCGTCGTTTGTTCGCAGATGCTGTTCAGTGCGGCGAGCATGGCCTTTTCGCCGCCGGCACGATGGAACACGATGTCGATGACCTTCGTCTTCCAGCCGCGGTGGTTGAGTTCCTTGATGCGTGAGAGTTCCTCGTTGGTCAGGATCGGATGCTGGATCAGCAGGCGATGGCAATGTTCCGGCGTGGCCTCCAGCAAGTTGCGCTCCGGCCCAATATAGCACTCCAGCGACATGACGATGTATTCCTTGTCGCTGTCCAAGGGCGGATTGGTGACCTGGGCGAAGCTCTGCTTGAAGTAGTCATAGAGCATGCGCGGCTGATCGGAGAGACAGGCCAGGGCCGCATCGTTGCCCATCGAGCCGACCGGCTCCAGGCCGCTGGCGGCCATGGGGAGCAGCAGTTTCATGAGGTCTTCGGTACTGTAGCCCAGGCACTGCTGGCGGGTGAGCAGGGTCTCGCGCACAAAGCCGCCAACGTACGTGGGCGTGGGCAAATCCTCCAGCGTGATGCGCTGCTCCTGCACCCACTGGCCGTACGGATGCGCTTCGGAGAGTTTCCTTTTGATCTCCGCGTCATCGACGATGCGGCCCTCGCGGAAATCCACCAGAAACATGCGCCCCGGCTGCAAGCGCCCCTTCCGGGCAATATTCTCCGGCGGCACCGCCAGCACGCCCACTTCCGAGGCCATGATGACCAGGTCGTCCTTGGTCACGTAATAGCGCGAGGGGCGCAGGCCGTTGCGGTCCAGCACCGCTCCGATGCAGTCGCCGTCGGTGAAGGCCACCGACGCCGGGCCGTCCCACGGCTCCATCAGGCACGAGTGGTATTCATAGAACGCCCGCCGCCGCGGGTCCATCGATTCGTGATTCTGCCACGCCTCCGGGATCATCATCATCACCGCGTGCGGCAGCGAACGCCCGGTGTGTACCAGCATCTCCAGGCAGTTGTCGAAGTTCGCCGAGTCCGAACCGTCAGGCTCGATGACGGGCTTGATCTTCTCGATCGCCGCGCCGGGGAACAGCTCCGACTGGAACATGCCTTCGCGGGCGCGCATCCAGTTGATGTTGCCGCGGAGCGTGTTGATCTCGCCGTTGTGGGACATGAGGCGGAACGGATGGGCGCGGTCCCACGAGGGGAACGTGTTGGTCGAGAAGCGCGAATGGACCAGCGCCAGATGGCTGGTGTACTCCGGATCGCCCAGGTCGGCGCGGAAATATTCGCCGACCTGCGAGGAGGTAAGCTGCCCCTTGTAGATCACCACCTTCGTCGACAGCGAACAGATGTAAAAGTAATTCGACTGGGACATGTCCATGCCCCGGCAGGCGTGGGTGGCGCGCTTGCGTATGAGGTAGAGCTGGCGCTCCAGCGCCGCGGTATCCCGGATAGCCGGTCCCGCGCCGATGAAGAGCATCTTCATGAGCGGTTCCGTGCGGCGGGCGCTGTGCCCGATGGTGGTGTTGTCCGTGGGGACCTCGCGCCAACCCAGGAGCACCTGGCCCTGTTCGGCGATGATCGCGGAGAGGGCTTGCTCGCACACCAGGCGCTGTTCGCCGTCGGTCGGCAGGAAGACGATGCCGGCACCGTAGCGGCCGGCCGGGGGGAGGGCAATGCCGGCATCGCGCCGGACGGCCTTGACGAGAAACTCATGGTTGAGTCCGGTGAGGATGCCCGCGCCGTCGCCGGTGTTGGGCTCGCAGCCGCAGGCGCCGCGGTGCTCCATATTCCGGAGCATGGTCAGGGCGTTGACGATGATGTCGTGGGATTTTTGGCCCTTGATGTGGGCGACAAAGCCCACGCCGCAGGAGTCGTGCTCAAAGCGTGGATCGTACAGCCCCACTTGCGGTGGGAAGCCCTGTAGTTTGCGAATGCCCAAGGGTCTGTGACCTCCGAGTGAAGGCGTTTGGCTCCGCCTTCCGTCAATGTAATTCGCACTGGGACGGGGATGTCGCCTATGCGATTCGAGCACCTTACTGTAGCAGCCTGGAAAATGCCGATCAAGAACATCCACGAAAAAACGGAACCCGTAGCGTCAGCGAGGGCGGAGTTGCATGCATCGGAAGCGAGGGCGGAGTACAGGATGGCGTTTTCTTCGCGCCGGCGATTCCGCCGCGTCAGCCGATGGCGGCACGAATCGCCAGACACTCTTCCAGCAGGGCCGGCAAATTTTTCAAATCGAGGATCGTCGCCGCGTCGGAGGGGGATTTCTCGGGCGCGGGGTGGACTTCGATGAACAGGCCATTGACGCCGGCGGCCGTGGCCGCGCGGGCCAGCAGCGGCACAAATTGGCGCTGGCCGGCGGTGGCGTGGCCCAGGCCGCCGGGGAGCTGGGTCGAGTGGGTGGCGTCCATCAGTGTGGGCGTGCCGGTGGGACCAAGGGCCTGCATCTGGGGGATGCCCGTGAAGTCATTGACGAGGCGGTTGTAGCCAAAGAATGTGCCCCGCTCGGTGAGGAGGGTGTGTACGTTGCCCGTGGACTGCACCTTTTCGACGGCGTTGGCCATCTCCCAGGGAGCCATGAACTGGCCCTTCTTGATGTTGACGGGCTTGCCCGTGCGGCCCGCGGCGACCAGCAGGTCGGTCTGCCGGCAGAGAAAGGCGGGTATCTGGAGCATGTCCACGGCATGGGCGACGGGGACGGCCTGGTCGGACTCGTGAATATCCGTGGTGACGGGGATAGCAAGCTGGTCGCGGACGGCGGCGAGGATTTCGAGGCCTTTTTCCATGGATACGCCGCGATGGGTGTTGACCGAGGAGCGATTGGCCTTGTCGAAGGAGGCTTTGAAGACGTAGGGCATGACGGCCGGGCCGCCAAGTTTCTGGCACAGATACTTGACCGTGCCGGCGATGGTCAGGCACAAGTCAAGGGACTCGATGACACAGGGGCCGGCAATGAGGAGAAAGTGCCGGGCGGGGTCGAAGGAGAGGTTGAACTTGGCCGGGCCGAGGGGGATGGGGAGCATGTTTTGGTTCCAAAAAGAGACCGGGAAACGCACATAATACGGGAGAATGGCCGGGGAGGGGAGCGGGTGCCGGCGCGGCTGGTGCATGACAGAATCGGCGGCCAACGGAACCCGTAGCGTAAGCGAGGTGGAGCGACCATTCCCAACGCTCCCTGTAGCCTCGCGCAGGCGATGCCAGGTCTCCCGTATGCGATGGGCTGTTCCTCGCCTGTGCGAAGAAACCGTTAGCCAGAATGCACGCAACTCCACCTTGCTTACGCTACGGGTTCCGTTTTGCCGACCGCCCAGAATGTCATGCATCCGCGCGGCAGGCGCAAGAAAGCGGGCCCGCAACTCCAGAAAGTTGCGAGCCCACATTGGTTCTGGGATGGAGTCCGGTCAGTAGACGCCTTGCTGCACCATGGCGTCGGCAACCTTGATGAAGCCGGCGACGTTGGCCCCGCGGACGTAGTTGACGAACCCGTTCTCGGTGCCGTACTGGACGCAGTTGTCGTGGATCGACTTCATGATGACCTTGAGCTGGTCATCGACCTGGTTGCGTTCGCGCCGCATGCAGCCGGCGTTCTGGGTCATCTCGAGGCCCGAAACCGCCACGCCGCCGGCGTTGGCCGCCTTGCCCGGCGCGTAGAGCACCCTGGCCTTGATGAAGACATCGATGGCCTCCGGGGTCGAAGGCATGTTGGCGCCTTCGCTGATGCAGACGCAGCCGTTCTTGACGAGCGTCTCGGCATCCTGGCCGTTGATTTCGTTCTGCGTCGCCGACGGGAACGCCAACTGGCAGCTCACGCCCCAGGGCCGCTGGCCGGCGAGGAACTTGGCGCCCTTGTACTGCGTGGTGTACTCGCGAATGCGCCCGCGGCGGACATTCTTGAGGTCCATGACCCAGGCGAGCTTCTCGGCATTGATGCCGTCCATGTCCACGACCGTGCCTTCGGAATCCGAGAGCGTGACGACCTTGGCGCCCAGGGTGTTGAGCTTCTCCACGGTGTACTGGGCGACGTTGCCCGAGCCGGACACGGTGGCGATCTTGCCCGCCAGCGTCTGGGCGCGGGTGGCCATCATTTCCTGGGCGAAGTAGACCGCCCCGTACCCGGTGGCCTCCGGACGCAGCTTCGAGCCGCCCCAGTTGAGTCCCTTGCCGGTAAGCACGCCGTTGAAGCGGTGCGTGAGGCGCTTGTACTGGCCGAAGAGCGCGCCGATCTCGCGGCCGCCCACGCCGATGTCGCCCGCGGGTACGTCGATGTCGGGCCCGATGTGGTTGTAGAGTTCGGACATGAAGGCCTGGCAGAAGCGGATCACTTCGCCGTCGCTGCGGCCATGCGGGTCAAAGTCCGAGCCGCCCTTGGCCCCGCCCATGGGCAGGGTGGTCAGGCTGTTCTTGAGCACCTGCTCGAAGGCCAGGAACTTGAGCACGCCCAGGTAGACCGACGGATGGAACCGCAGGCCGCCCTTGTACGGGCCAATGGCGTTGTTCATCTGCACGCGGTAGCCGCGGTTGACCTGCACGGTGCCGTGATCGTCGATCCAGGCGACGCGGAACATGATCACGCGATCCGGCACGACCATCCGCTCGAGGATCTTGGCCTTGCGGTAGGCGGGGTTGGCCAGGACGACGGGCATGACGCATTCGGCGGCTTCCTGGACGGCCTGGTGGAATTCCGGCTCGCCGGGCGCCTGGGTGGTCACCTGCTCCATGAAGGAGGCGATGGCCGCCTGGACGGGGGCTTGGGATTCTGCGGTAACGGTTGAAGACATGCGAACTCCTTGGTTTGTGGGCCGGGGCCTGACCGAGGAACCTCCGCCAGGCCGGGGCGGAATCACTTGCGCTTGCATACCCGCGACACCGAGTCGAGGTAGTGTTTGAGCAGCCAGAACTTCTCCATGAACTCGCCCCAACCGCAGGCCGGCACGAACCCCTTTTCCAGGTCCGGCAGGACGCGGCCGTCGGGGGTGACGTGGTCCTTGAACTGGCCCCAGAGGTCGGCCCAGACTTGGGCGGCATCCTGGGTGACCGCCCCGGCGACCTCGAGCAGATGGTCGGATGGGAACGCGCCCGGGGGCGGGGGCACAGTGTCCGGGCCGGTTTGGCCGCGGGGGTCGTTCCAGTCCGCCGGACGGTTGGCGGTCATCGTGCGTCCTCCGTGGGCGACGCCGGGCGGAGCCCCATTTCCGTGGCCCGCGGCGGCGGCGTTGCCGGTGTAACATGCGGGAAATCACACTAGTGGCGGGCCGGGGAGTCTACAAGGCGGCAACTGTAGCTGATAAGCAACATAGAATGCATATATTTGATGCTACTGCTTATACACATGAATCACATACGATTTACATGAACCGGATCAGGCTCTGCGGCGACGCACATTGAATAAAATAACGTAACATATTGCAATTACAACCTTTACGTATATTCGCGTAAATCGCCGGTGATTTCTTGACACCCTGCGCCCACGTGTGCGATCATGTGCGTGTTCTATGGCCTCCTGTCTCCGCATGTGTAATTCATGGTGGTGCCCCGTGATCCGTAAAACCGCCCCCGTCCGTCCGCATCCCCAACCGCAGCGCCGCCCCGCGCCCGCCGCCCCGCCCAAGGCCCCCCCCTATGCCGACTCCGGCCCCATGTCCGAACTCGAAATCAACCTCGGCGAGCGCGTCAAGGAACTCGAATGCCTCTACGGCATCTCCAAGCTCCGCGAAACCTACCCCAACTCCGCCCCGCGCTTCCTCCAGGGCGTCGTGGACAGCCTGCCCCGCAGTTGGCGCTACCCCCCCTTCGCCTGCGCCCGCATCAAACTCCAGGACGCCGCCTACACCAGCGAACACTTCCGCGAAGGCCCCTGGCAAATGGCCGTCGAGGTCCGCGGCGACGGCAAGCTCATGGGCGTGGTCGAAGTCTGCTACCGCGAGGGCGTCCCCGCCCGCCCCGACGGCCCTTTCCTTAAGGAGGAATACTCCCTCCTCCGCGTCGTCGCCGAACGCATCGCCACCACCCTCACGCACATGAAAGCCGAGGTGGACCTCAAGGAAGCCCATCGCCTGCTCCACAGCCAGAACCAGGTCCTCCAGGAAACCAACATCGCCCTGCGCACGGTGCTCTCGCGCCTCGAGGATGAAAAACGCGAAATCCGCGCCGCCATGGTCGCCAACGTCCAGAAAATCATCATGCCCCTGGTCTACGAACTCGAACTCGTCGTCACCGGCCGCCACCGGTCCTACGTCACGCTCCTGCGCCAGAGCCTCCAGGAGATCGCCTCCCCCTTCCTCTCCCAGCTCTCCACCAGCCACCTGGAACTCACGCCCGTCGAGATCGCCATTTGCGCCATGATCCGCAACGGCCTGTCCACCAAGGAAATCGCCCAAATCCGCTGCATCGCCAAGGGCACCGTCCGCCGGCACCGCGAGAATATCCGCCGCAAGCTCGGACTCCAGAACCGCGCCGCCAACCTCGTGACCTACCTGCAATCCCCCAGCCCCCAATCCGACACCAACTCCGCGCCTTCACCCCCCTACGCGGCCAGCGGTGCGGATGCGGCACCAAAGTAGCAGGCATCGCTCCACGTGCCGTAGCAGGGTAGCAGGCATCGCTCCGCGTGCCGTAGCAGGGTAGCAGGCATCGCTCCGCGTGCCGTAGCTCGCATGAGTTGGGTTAAGATGGTATTCTTTAGCAGGGTAGCAGGCTCCGCGTGCCGTAGCCCGCAGGGTGGCAGGCTCCGCGTGCCGTAGCCCGCATGGGTTGTGTTATAATGCCATTCTTTCGCAGCAGGAGTCATTGCATGAAACGTATCCTGGCACTCGCGTTTTGTCTGGGTTCGGCAGCCATGCCCGCATGGGGCGCCCTCACGCTCAAGGAGATCCGCACGGCATCCAACACGGAACTGGTGGCCTTCTTCACCAGCACAACCATCAATGCCACGGAAGTCAACACCGGCGATCTGGCCGCGTGGAAGCTCAATGGCCAGCCGGTGCAGGCGCTCAATAAGTTCGTCACCGAGGCCGACCGGTGCGAACATCACATCTATCTGCAAGTGCCCGAATTGGTGAACGGCACCAAATACACGCTCCAGACGCCCCACGGCGAAATGGCGTTTACGTTTGATGACAAGACGATCTTCTGCGAGTCGATCAAGACCAATCAAAGCGCCTACAGCGCCCTCTCCAAGGTGCGCTACGCCAATTTCGCCATCTGGCTGGGCGACGGCGGGGTCAAGCCGATCGCCGGCGCCTTGCCGGAGTATGCAGTGTATAAGATGACCGAGGGCGTGGCGGGTGGCGCCCCCATCACCCAGGGCAAGCTCCAGGAGATCGGCAAGGATGCCTCGTCCGGCGATTTTGTCTACCGGATCGACCTGGCGGCAGTGCCCGAGGGCGGGCCGTACCGGATTGCCGTCAAGGGGTATGGGGCGTCATATCCGTTTGGCGTGGGCGCCGATTTCTCGCGGAAGCTCGGCCAGGTGGCGTTCCGGTCGTTGTATGAACAGCGGTGCGGCTGTCCGATTGTGACGCCGTACGCGGATCATGATATTAAGCAGGATCCGTGCCACGTGACGATTTACAAGGTCAACGGGCGGATCGGCGAGGCGAACCTGGTGGTGCAGGGCAATGAGCCGACGTTCGAGGCCTGGGGCGGCTATCACGATGCCGGCGACGCCGACCGCCGCACCTATCACATGGACGTGCCGGCAACGCTCATGACGACGTATGAGGCGTTCCCCAGCCTGTTCACGGACGATCAGTTCAACATCCCCGACAAGTTTGATGCCACGTTCCACATTCTGGGCAAAGGCAATGGCATTCCCGACATCCTCGATGAGGCCATGTGGGGTACGATGTTCTGGGAATACATGCAGGAGCCGGACGGGACCATTCACTGGGGCACCGAGACCAAGGGCTATTCGCCCTGGGGCACGTACCAGGGCGACAAGACCAAGTTCGGCACGGAAGTCACGGACCCCAGGTCGGCGAGTTTCGGCGCGGGAATCTTCATGCACCTGGCTCGGCTGTACAAACCGTATGATGCGGCACGTTCGGCAACGCTGCAAAAACATGCGGAGCTGGCCTTTGCGGCGGCCGGCGCGGGGGGGGCGTCCGCGCCGGTGACGCACAAGATGTACTATGCGGTGCAGAAGTACCTGCTGACGGGGGATGAGGCCGCGCACCAGATGGTCAAAGACCTGGCGCCGAATGTGGATCAATATATCAACTCGTACAACGCCGGGCCGGAGTCGTTCGCCTCCCGGGCCTGGCTGGCGTCGTTCTTCTATTCGTACATCATTGAAAAGAACCGCCCGACGGACCCGGCCGTGGTGGCGCGGATGAAGGCGGCGCTCAAGGGCGCGGCGGACAAGCAACTCGGCTTTCTGGCCGCCAACGCCTACCCCGTCGGCACGCCGCCGAACCTCTCCTGGTGGGGCAGCAACTCGGCCCAGGGGCAATACGCGTTCCCCTGCCTCCTGCAGTGGTCGCTGACCAGGGAACAGAAATACATCGATGCCGCCAGCCAGTTGATGGACTACGTGCAGGGGCTCAACCCGGTCGGCAAGTGCTACATGACGGGACTGGGGTTCAACCGCGTGAACAATCCCCATGACCGCGAGACGGGCTTCACCAAACAGCAGAACTGGGGCCCGCGGCCGGGAATTCTGGTGTTCGGCCCGGGCGGGACCGGCACCGGCACGTCGGTGCCGGCGGTGGCCACACTGCCGCGCGAGCGGAAGTACATCGACAACCAGGGCTCGATCCAGTGGAGCGAATTCACGATCTATCAGAGTTTGTGTTTCCCCTCGGCGGTCTACCCGGTGCTGGGCAATGGCGGGAAGTTTGACACAAAGCTTGATCCCTACAGCTCGACCAAGAAGTAGCGCCGTGGTCCGTGGTTATTGGGTAGTGGTCTTCGGTGATCCCGCCGGATCCAACAACGAATACACTACCGGCACACAAGTGGTGCCGACGCCCTCGTCGGCCGCCGCCGGCGAAACCACGGTGCAATTACGTTGGCACCCTCGCCGCCAGAAAAATCTCTCACTCATTGATTAAATGATTAAATGACTAAATGATTCAATCCCCCCTCACACCATCACCCCCTCCCGCTCCTCCTCCTTCCTCTGCTCCTCCTCCGGCACATGCGCCTTCATACTCCCAGAACCCTCGCTCTTCACCTTCCGACGGATAAACTCGCTCATCGGATCCAACAGCGAATACACCACCGGCACCACCAGCAGCGTCAGCAGCGTCGAACTCACCAGACCCCCGATAATCGCCACCGCCATCGGCGCATTCTGCTCCGAACCCTCCCCCGTCCCCAACGCCGTCGGCAGCATCCCGAAGATCATCGCCACCGTCGTCATCAGAATCGGCCGCAGCCGCACCGGCCCCGCCTTCCGCATCGCC
>CAIPTQ010000077.1 GCA_903868035.1 uncultured Phycisphaerales bacterium | reverse complement strand
GGCAATCTTGATGACGGTTCTATTCACGGCCCGCAAGAACGCCCACAGCGTCTTGGGTTACATGAGCCGCCAGCTTCGTTCACCGCAGATTCTCAGCCCGCCTTTGCCCCAGCCCAGCGGGTAGGACGCTAAACAATTACACTGGAAGTACAACTGCTGGTACTTTTCGATGTGCATGCCAAAGGCCTTGGGCCCATCCTTGAATTCCGTGTACAAGGCGTCGCAGTACGTGGCGAAACCCTCCGAGAGCCACTGGTTGTAGCCGGGGTCGGTGATGTTGATCGGGATCAGGTTGCCGAACCACTGGTGGGCCAGTTCATGGGCCAGGAGCGTTTCGGGAACCTCCGGGTGTGCGACCATGCTCTCCTGAAGAAACATCAGGCTCGCCGGACCTACGCCCCCCAAAAACGGCGGCAGTGGCGTTTCGATGATGGCCATTTTTTCGTAGGGGAAGGGGGCGAATTTGCCGGCATAGAAGGAGAGGATGCGGTTGGCGACCTGCACATAGGCGTCATGCTTGGCCTTGTTCTCCGGGCGGAAGTACGTGTAGAAGTGGATGTCACCGACTTGGCTGTCCTGCACGACGTAGGGGCCGTAGGCGAAGTAGAGGCCGAAGACGGGGTTTTTGGTTTGGAACTCAAAGCGGCCCGGCGCGCCGGCAACCGTGGACTTGGCCCGGCTGGTGAGAGCGCCGTTGCAGACGGCTTCCAGGTTGGCCGGGGTGGTGAAGGTGACGTGCGCGTCAAAAACATCGCCGATAATGGTGATCGGATACCACGCCGCCCCGGAGAGGCCGTAGCCGTACTCGCCCAGACCGATCTGCGGATCAAACGCCAGACTGGCCTGGGTGGTGGCGGGGGCTGTCGTTGTTGCCGGGGCGCTGGCGGTCGCGCTGGCGGGGGCGCTGGCGGTCGCCGGAGTGGTGGTTGTGCCGGGCTTGGCGCCACGCGTGCCGCCGTTGGGGCCGGGCTGGAGATTTTTCATCATGGACACGTCGGCATACTGGCCGGTGTAGCTGAAGCCCAGCGTCGTCTGCGCATCCTTCTTAAGCAGCGCGGGGAGCACGACCTGCAAGGTCTGGCCCTTGTGCGTGGTCTGGGCGGCGGCCCCGTCCATCGTCATGCCGGTGACATTCAAGTCTGCGCCCAGCAAGAACAGCAGGGTCTTTTTGTCATCCCCCTTGTTGATGAGCGTCAGCGTGCCGGTGACCGTCACTCGGTGCTCGGCCGGCTCTAGCGCGACGTTGAGGTCATACAACTGGGCATCGAGCTTCTGGGCGGTGAACTGCTTGAGTTGTTCCGCCGGGGGCAGCGGCTTGTCGTCGGTGGAGTCCACCGGCACACGCCCGCCATAGCGCGACTGGCCGTACTTTTTCCCCTCGTCCTCCGCGGCGGCGGCTTTCTGCTCCCGCGCCGCCCCGGCGGCGCCCTGGGCCTGCGGCGCGTCCGGGAAATCCTGCGCCAGCTTTTCAAAGGCCTTGGCCGCCTCCTCATGCTGATCCATTTTCTCGGCCAGCAGCCGGCCGCGCGCCGCCAGGGCTTTCGCCGCCTGGTCGCACTTGGGGTACTCTTCGAGCAACTGCGCGTAAAGCTGCAGCGCCCGCTCGTATTCCTTGATCCGTTCGTACTGCATGGCCAGGCGATACAGTGCCTCGGCCTCAAATTCCGAACGGGGATAGTCCTTGAGCACCTGCTGGAAAATCTCCAGCGCGTGGATCGGCGGCTCTTCGATGCCGTCCTGCCAGATGCACCCCATCGCCATCAGGGCCTTGGCCGCATCCTTGCCTTTTTCAAACTTCCTGCGGTATTCCTCCAGCTTGGCCAGCGCCGCCCGATACCGCGCGTCGGCCTCCGGCTTCTTCTCCGCCTTGAGCGCATTCGCCTGTTTGTTAATCAAGTCGGCCTGCGCGATCAGCGCATACCCCTCGTATTCCTCACCCGGATAATCCTTGGCCAGTTGCTCGAGGTCGGCCAGCGCCTTATTAAGGTCTTTTTCCACCTCCTCATGGATTTTCGCGATGCGCTGCAGCGCCTCGGGCGCCTTGGCGTTCTTGCCGAAGCGCGTCCAGACGCGGCGGTATTGCTCGATCGTCGCCTCAATCTTCGGCGCCAAATCCTTGGCCGACTTGCTCACCGCTTCGCCGCGCAACTCCCGCTCCATCTTCTCGGCAGCCGCGAATTGGGCCTCGGGTGTGTGGGGCGTGATGATGTACCACCGCACGCCCAGGCCCAGCACCAGTGCCAGCACCGCGATGATCCCGATGAGCACCCATTTCCGCATCCTGGAACCTCGTTAGGAAGTCCTTCCATCATACTGGTTTGGCCGCCCATGCTCTCGCATAACGTCGCCGCCGGAAGCGCGGCCTCACGGCCATTCATCATGCCGGTCCATCCAGCGGATGGCCGAAAAATACCCGATCGACGCCACCATAAACAGGCCGCCCCAGGCGAACGTAGGATCGACGTACCCATACGCCACGCACCCGACCGCCGCGGCCATGCACACCCAGACAAACACCCACGCCGAGGCGCGGTTGGGAACGCCCCACAGACCCATGCGTACCCACAGCGGACGTTCCGGCGGCATATGAACCTCCAATGGGGATTTTACACCAAAACCCCCGCGCGCGTCTCGCCTGGAAGCGCCCGGCATGTTAAAACTTCGCCCATGGCCTCAACCCCTGTCTGGACCATCGGCTCGCTGCTCACCTGGACCACGGATTTCTTCACCAAGAAGGCCGTGGATGAGCCGCGGCTGTCGGCGGAATTGCTGCTCGCCCACGCGCTGGCCTGCTCGCGCATGGCACTGTACACCCAGTACGAGCGCGTGCCCCCCGCCGGGCCGACCGCCGCCTTCCGCGAGCTGGTCAAGCAGCGGGCCAACCATGTGCCCGTGGCCTATTTGATCGGCAAGGCCTGGTTCTTTTCGCTCGAATTCACCGTCACCCGCGACGTGCTGATCCCCCGGCCGGATACCGAGACCCTCGTGGAGTTCGTCGTCCAGGCCGCCCGGTCGCATCCCGAGTGGAGCGCCCCGGCCATGCCGGCAATTCTGGATTTGTGTACCGGCTCAGGCGCGGTGGCCGTGGCGCTGGCCAAACAGCTTGCGACCGCCAGCGTGGTGGCGACGGATATCTCGCCCCAGGCGCTGGCGGTGGCGCGGGGAAATGTCGAACAGCACAAACTGACTGAGCGGATCACACTGCTGGAGGGTGATTTGTACGAACCCCTGGCGCGCGTGGCCGCCCCGACGCTGTTTCACGTGATCGCCGCCAACCCGCCGTACATCCCGACCGCGGAAATCGAACGTCTGCCGCCCACCGTCCGCGACCACGAACCGCGTCTGGCGCTCGACGGCGGCCCGGATGGCCTGGCCTTCCACCGCCGCATCCTCGCCGGCGCCCGGCAACTCCTGCACCCGGCGGGCTTGCTCATCATGGAGATGCAGTTCGACCAGGGCCCGGCCTTGCACGCCGCCCTGGCGGCGGCAGGGTGTTTTGCCAATGTGCGGACGATCCGCGATGCGGCGGGTCATCCCAGGTGTGTGGTGGGAACGCTGGCGTCAACGTGACCTGCACGGCATGCTGTTTTGGGGTTCAAATCCTGTCACCCCGTGGTAACTGGAAAAAATTGAACTCGGATCCGACCTCCACCGGCATCACACCTCAAAGATTTGCGGGTAAAGTCCGTCTCGCATTAAAATGGTTCCGATTCGACCAAGGAATTCTCGTGAACGGAATACAGCCCGTATGACTTTGGTGCCGAACTATCTCGGTCACGATGGCGAATATCGGCGTCGGCGCGCCCAGGGTCGAAACGGCTGGGACGACAAACAGGGTTTTCAGGAGACCGTCTCCAGCATCGACACATTTCTAGCCGACCTACCCCTTCCCTCGGCGCCAACGCTGATCGAATTTGGATGCGGCGCGGGCAACCTTGCTCTCCATTTCGCCGCACGTGGCTTTCGGGTGACGGGCTTCGATATTGCCCCTTATGCGATTGAATGGGCTCGCCAGAAAGCCTCGGAACTGGGGGTCAATGCGTCCTTCAACACCGCCGATTTGACGCACGATCTCGATCCACTGCCGTCCCCCGCTGATATCGTCCTGGATGGGCACTGTCTCCATTGTATCATCGGGCCGGATCGCGAGGCCTTCTTACGGAACGTCAAGCGCTGCCTGAAATCGACAGGCGTTTTCCATGTCAATACTATGTGCGGCAATCCCCACCCTCCCTTTGACCGCGGCTTTGACCCGGTCTCCCGATGTATTGTCATCAGAGGTATGGCAATGCGCTACTTCGGCACCGTCGAGAGTATTTTGCAGGAACTGATTCAAGCGGGTTTTGATATTGACCAGCAGCGTGTAACCCCCGCGCAGCATGCTGGCGACGAAGACTTGTTGCTCTTGAACGCTCATGTACGCGGCTGATGTTTCATTAACTTCGGTGATGCAACACTCAATAATGTGGCTTGCCCACCGCTTTCACGAAAAGTTCAACTGGTGTCCCGTCACTCCGAGGCCAATGGCCCGCGCGAACTTGCGGGCCTATCCGTTGCCGGGCACAGTGCCGGCAATATAACTCAGCCGAACCGCCCGCGCTGACGTATCAACCCAACGTTATTGTGCAAACGTATTTCCGCAACCATGCTTGACCATTAAACAGTGTACGCATGAATCACCGATAAATGCATCCGTTTATCATGATTTCCATATATGGATTATTACCAAATAATTATCTTGAATTCCATATAAGCAGGGCTAAGTTATATAAGAACCATGTACGGTGCATGGGTTCCAATGTTCACGGGAAACTTTCGTTCCGCCTCGCATTAGAGTGGGAAAAACCTGAATTAACGGATCGTGAATCACGCGTTGTGGTTCACACGATTTCTGGCGGGCGCGCGCCCGCCCTTGGATAAGGGATGTTTATCATGTACATGCGTCGTTTCTCGTGGTCCGCGGTTCTGGCGCTGGTCGTGGCGGGCGGGGCTTCCGCCGCGCCGGCGGCCATCATCTCCTACGATGCGGTTTTGTCGGGCCCGGCTTCCAGTCCGCCCACCCCTTCGCCGGGCACCGGCTTGGCCACCGTCGATATCGACACCAGCGCCAATACCATGCATGTCCATGTTGATTTCTCGGGTCTGCTCTCGACCACCACCGCTTCCCACATCCATAGCGCCACCACCGTCCCCCTTACCGGCAACGCCGGCGTCGCCACGACCTCGCCCAACTTCACGGGCTTCCCCCTGGGCGTCACCAGCGGCAGCTACGACAGTGTCCTGGATTTGACGCTGGCCTCCACCTACAACTCCTCCTTCATCACCGCCAACGGGGGTACGACGGCCAGTGCCGCGGCGGCCCTCGAAGCGGGCATCGCCGCGGGCGAGGCGTATTGGAACATCCACACCACCACGTTCCCCGGCGGCGAAATTCGCGGCTTCCTGGTTCCCGCGCCCGAGCCGGCCTCGCTGGGAGTGCTCGCTTCGTCCGGTCTGTTGTTGCTGCTCCGCCGGCGTCGCTCGGCAACTTGAAAACGCATATTTTACGGTGAACAGGATCCCGATTTTGGCGCCCGAAATTCCGTCCCCAATAGCCGCCTATTTCCCCGGAAACATCACCAGAACCGTCACCAGCGCCCCGATGATCAGGATCAGTCCCACCAACAACGGGATCAACACCGGCTTGAGCCACTCGCTGACCTTATCCCGCAACGTCGGCGTCTTGCCGCTCAGCGGATGTTTGTCGAGCCAGTCTTGGATTTCCCGCGCCATTTCCAGCGCCCGCGGGTACCGCGCCTGCGGGTCCGTCACCATCGCATAGACACATATGCGCTCGAGTATGGGATCGACATCCTTGGCCACCTTCGACGGCGGCGGCGAGGGGACAAACGTGAACTTCCGCTGCCCGCTGCTCCCGGTGGTCGAGGCGGTCGGGGCCTGGGGTGATTGGCCGGTCAGGATTTTGTAGAGAATGCCCCCCAGGGCATAGATGTCGGTGGCGGGTCCGTGGAGTTCGGTGCGGCCTTCGGCCTGTTCGGGCGCCATGTAGGCGGGGGTGCCGATGATCTGGCCGTGGAGGGTGAGTTCCGCGGTGGGGGGCGTCGTGGCGGAGGCGAGGCTGCCGGCCCTGCTGACGTGGGACATGCCGGGGGCCGATTCGGGCGCGACGCTTTTTTCGGCGGAGCCGGGGCGCATGCCGGGGGCGATGCTGGTGGTGGCTTCCGACCACAGCGCCGGATCGGTGCCGCCCTGTTTGATGTCCTTGGCCAGGCCCCAGTCGAGCACGAGGGTTTCGCCGTAATCGCCGAGCATGACGTTGGCGGGCTTGAGGTCGCGGTGGATCACGCCGCGGGAATGGGCGTAGGCCACGGCCTGGCACACCGCTATGAAGCGGCGCAGCAGTTCGCGGAAGACTATCGGGTTGGGATCTGCGTGGTGATCCTTGATGTACTCGTCGAGCGTCCGCCCCTTAACGAACCGCATCACATAATACGGATGCGCCGCGTCATCCATGCCCAGGCAATACACCGGCACGATCGCGGGGTGCTCGAGCTGGCCGGTGATCTGCGCCTCGTACAAAAACCGCCGCTTGAGCACGCCGTTGTCCACATGCTGCGGCAATATCTGCTTGAGCGCCACCTCGCGCTTGATGTTGATGTCCCGCGCCAGGTTTACCACGCCCAGGCCCCCGCGGGCGTGCTGGCGGATGATGGTGAAGGGCATGCTGGCCGGCGCCCCGGTGGCGGATTTGACGCCCCGGTTATCGCGCCCGGCGAGAGTGGCGGCGGGGCCCGCGGACGTCATGGCTTGCGGAGGTGTGGGGGATGTGGGCGCGACCGGCATCGTCTGGGTGACTTCGGAAGGCGTAAAGTGCATCGTCTGCGTGACTTCCGAAGGCGGCGGCGCGGCCCCAACCCCATGCGTCGGCAAATCAAGCGTTCGTTCCGTGTCCTGCGCCGGCGTCCCCACCGGCGGCCTGCCGCAGGTGGGGCAGACCAGGGGCGCGGCACTGGACTCGCCCGGCTCCCATTCATGCCCCACAGAACATCGAAAACGCGTCAACATGTTCCGCGGCTGTCCTCTTGCAAGCTACTTGAATATGTTCGCAATCTTGTCACTTCACGCTCCACCACGCAAGCGATGATAATAAGATATTTCCCCGGTCCTTGGAATCGCCGTTGGTCCGCAAGGATATAGAGTCTTCCGCACCAATGTTCGTATTAATGATAATTGATTATTGAGCATAACTTCTTAAGATTTTCTTTGACTCATACAAAAACTTACGATAGTCTTAAAACGTTTGGTGGATGAATTTTTGCCGCCAGGTTTAGGATGGGCATGACCACAGCCATTGCCACACGTTCGCCAATCTACTCGCCGCCCAAGCTTGCGCTGGTGGGGAAGCCCCGCTATCGCATCGCCCACGTCACGCCTTCCATCGCGCCCACGTCGGGCGGGCCGGCGACGGTGATTGCGCGCATGGCCGCAGCCCAGACGGCACTGGGGCATGAGGTCACGATCGTCTCGACCCTGGCGCCCCGGGACCGCGGGATGTTCGACGTCGCCTCGCAGTGCATTCCGCACTTTGACCAAGTGAGCCTGTTGTTGGCGCCCTGGACCTCCAATGTGCGGGGGTGGTTTGGGCGCCGGGCGATGCCGGTCTTCCAGGCTCTGTTTCCCTTTGTGGATGTCATCCATATCCACGGGGTTTGGGAGCCGATGCTGGTGACCGCCGCCTCCATGGCCCGCGCGTTCAAGGTTCCCTACATCGTCCGCCCGTGCGGCGTGCTGGATCCCTGGTCGCTGCGCCAGAGCCGCCTCAAGAAGAAGTTCGCCCTGGCGTACACCCACAAAAAAATGCTCGCGGAGGCCGCCCTCATCCATACGCTCAATGAAGATGAGCACCGGCTCATTGAACCCCTGGGCCTGGCGGCCCCCAAGACCATCATTCCCAACGGCGTGTTCCTGGATGAAATCGATGACACGCCCTCGGATGACCGGCTCTTCGACCGGTTCCCGGCATTGCGCCAGCATCCATACATCCTGTTTCTGGGCCGGATGCACTACAAGAAGGGCCTGGATATTCTGGCCGCCGCGTTTACCCGCGTGGCGCAGCTCCATCCGGATGTACACTTGCTGGTGGCCGGTCCCGATGGGGGCGCGGAGGCGGGCTTTCTGCGTGAAATCCGCGCCCACAAGCTGCGGGAGCGCGTGCATATGGCCGGCCCGCTGGTGGGCCCGGCGAAATTCAGCGCCTTCCGCGGCGCGACCTGTTTCTGCCTGCCCAGCCGGCAGGAGGGATTCAGTTTGTCGATCACCGAGGCGCTGGCCTCGCGCGTGCCGGTGGCCATTTCGCAAGATTGCCATTTCCCGCAGGTCTCAGAGATGGGCGCGGGGCGGGTGTTCCCGCTGACGGCCGCCGCCGCCGCCGATGCGCTGCTGGAGATTCTCGCGGCCTCGCCGCACCAGCAGCGCCGGATGGGCGACGCGGGGCGGGCGTACGTCGAAGCGCATCTGACCTGGGAACACATCGCGGAGCTGACCATCGACGCCTATGCCGGCCTGCTGCGGAAGCGATGAGAATCCGGGATATCTTCGCGCGGCATGACGGACATGCGGTATCCGTTCTAGAATTGCCCGGCTTCCAGCGCGGCGATGTGCAGTTTTTTCAAGTGTGCCGCTTTCTGCAGTTGGATGTCCGAGACGTTGCGCATGACAAAGGTGGCCCCGGCCTCGGACTGCCGCCGCGCCTGGAACTTGGAGAAGGACGCGCCATGGACATCCTCCAGCACCACCGGGGGTCGTTGTTCGGCCTGGTCAAACGCCACCGCCACGTTGTGTACGTGGAGAGCGCGCACATGCCGGCAGTAGAGGCCGTACGCCGGTATCACGCCGAACATGTTGGGTTCCGGATAGGCGGTTTCCTTTTCCGCCGGGCACGCCGCCGCGTCGAGCTTGCCGCCGCCGCCGCGATAGGTGATGCGGATGTCGGCCAGGTATACGCCTTCGATCGGGTGGTCGGGGATGCCCACGATCAGGGAGGCATAGCGGGGTTCGGCGTCCGTCACCTCGAGATGGGAAATCGACACGCGCCGCACGAGTGACACCGGCCCGCCCGCCGGGCCGCGCGCCCGGTTGCCCAGGCGGATGAACAGCGGCGCGGAGGTCAGATCCCGCATGATGAGGTTGGTGATGGTGATGTCCTCCATCGGCCCGCCATCGACGGTCTCCAGCGCCAGCCCCCGGCAATGGGCGAAGGTGCAGTCGCTGATGGAGATTTTGCGGAACCCGCCGTTGGACTCGGTGCCGAATTTGATGCGCCCGGTGACCCCGCCGCGGTCGGGGGCGATGGTCTGGGTCGTCCGGCGCGTGCCGTCGATGAGGGTGCCCATGTCGTAACCCGAGAGGTGGCAGTTGCGGATGGTGACGTCCTCGGTGGCCCGCGCCGCGCCCAGGGCGTAGGAGCTTTTCAGCACGATGCCGTCGTCATTGGGCGAATTGATCCGGCAGTTGGTGATCGAGACGCTGCGGCACGAGTCGACGTCCAGCCCGTCGCGGTTGGTGTCCAGGGTGAGGTTGCTCATGGTCAGGCCGTCGCAGCCGGTGGCCAGCACGGCGAAATGCCCGCCGCGGAAGAGCGTGAAGTCCGCGAGGCGCACGTTCTTGCAGAGTTTCAGCGCGATGGCCTTGTTGCCCGTGGGGCGGGCGGGGTCGGCATTCCACGTCAGGCCCCGGCCGTCGATGGTGCCCTCGCCGATGATGCCCACGTTCTCCAGCTTCTCGCCCCAGATCAGCGAGTTGTGCCAGTGGGAGTGGCCGTGGTCCTGGTATTTGTCGTGGGGGTTGTGCTCGGGGGGATCATATTGATTTTCGATTTTTGATTTTTGATTTTCGATTTCCTTGGATTGGGAGGAGCCGGTGTGGAAGGCATCCGCGAACGAGAGCGCGGGTTGGGGCGCGGCTCCCGCCTGCGGACTTGCGGCTTGGGCCCGCTCGGGCAGTTCATCGAGGCCGAAGTTGTCCCCGGCGTAGAATGAGCCGGCGTCACCCGCGCCGCCGCCGGGGAGGGTGCCCGTGGCCGTGAGCAGGGCGAGGATTTGTTCATGCGGGGGCGGCGGGTCGCCGGCCGCCAGCAGCGTGGCGCCTTTTTCGAGATACAGCGTCAGGTTGGAACGCAGGCGGATGGAATACGACAGATACGTGCCGGGCGGCAGATGGATGGTCGCGCCGGGCATGGCCGCGGCGATGGCCCGGTTGATGGCGTCGGTATCGAGCGTCTGGCCGTCGCCGATGGCCCCGAAATCACGCACGTTGAGAATGGAGGTAGACATGAAACACCTGTGATAGGACAGCAAGGGTCGCGATTGTATCCGAAGTCGAATTCCCGCGCCTCCCGGATTCTTCCGTCACGGCCCTTCTCCCCCCCTTCCCCGTCACGGCTCCAGTTCCCCCGCCAACAACTGATCGATCATCAGCGCCAACCCGCAATCCGCCTGGGCCGCCGTCACGCGCTTGGCGCGCGCCCGCACCTCCGGCTTGGCGTCGCCCATGGCAAAACTCAGCTTCGCCCCGTCCAGCATCGCGATGTCGTTCACATCGTCGCCCACCGCGATCACCGCCTCCGGCGACACCTGCATCACGCCCGCAAGGTGTTCGATCCCCGTCCATTTGTTGGTGCCGCGGCGGAAGAATTCGATGATCTGGCAGTGATACGTCGGCGAATAGATCGAATGCGTCGTCGCCCGGCCCGCAAAGCGTTGCTCCAACTCGGTGTGCAGTGCCGCACTCGCGGCGAGATCCACCACCACGCCCAACCGCACGATCCGCCCCCGCGCCCCCCCCCCACCGCCGGCACCCCCCCCCGATCTCCCCACGCCCGTCGAACGCACCCGGTTGACCCGCAGCCAGTCCGTCGTCGCCCGATGCACCGGGCCGTGATCGGTGAGGTAATACTCCGGCATCCGTGTGGCCGCATCATCCACCAGCACCAGCACGGGATGCCCGCGCGACCCCAGAAACGCGATGGCCTCATCCGCCACGCCATCATCGAGCACCTGCGAATCCACCGCCGCGCCGGAGCCCATGTCGCAGACCATCGCCCCATTGGCAAACACCCCCAGCCCGCAAAGCCCCAGCGCCCCGGTGACGCGCGTGGATTCCCGCGACGTGCGGCCGGTGCAGATCGCCACATGCAGCCCCGCGTCGCGGGCCGCCTTGAGCGCCTCCAGGTCGCGTTCGTTGATCTTGCCCCCCCCCGGCTCCCAGCCGATGAGCGTGCCGTCGAGATCGCAGGCGAGGATTTTCCAGTGGGAGTTCATGGGGGATAGGGTATAGGGGAAGGGGTTCAGGGGATAGTGGTGGGGGGGAGGGGTCAAGTTGTGCCGACGCCCTCGTCGGCGGTAACGCGGACATCGCGCTCACAGGATTGGCGCGAGATGCCCATTCGTAACGCGCAGTCGGAATATGAATTTGAAATTTCGGCTGGGTGCCAGCATAATGGAAAACATGCCCATCGAATTACTACCTACTGATGTTCGAGCCCTCTACGAAGTCCATGAATGGAAACACGCGTGCGCCGTGTTGCACACGGACTTCCGCAATGAATTCAACGACATCATGGAAGTTCTGCGGGCGTTTCGGCTCAAGAAATCTGACGTGGTGGTCGGTGGCGGAAACCTTTCCAATATCTCAAAAAGCTTCAATGGTGCCTTCGTCGCGCGCGGGTGGGTCGCGAAATGTTTCGAGACGGAAATCGTGGTGGACAAGACGGCGATGAAATCACCGACGCACGAGGTTGATTGCTTCAAGAATCGCATCGCCTTGGAAATTGAATGGAATAACAAGGATCCGTTTTACGACCGGGATCTCAACAATTTCCGCCTGCTCTTTGATTTACGGGCGATCAGCGTGGGGGTGATCATTACCCGCTGCGATGAACTGCAAGCCATTTTCCGCAGTCTGGGCATCGGAAAGTCTTACAGTAACTCCACAACTCACATGAGCAAACTGCTGCCTAGAATTGAAGGCGGCAGCGGGGCCGGATGCCCTTTACTCGTATTTGGAATCGGCAAAGCCGTTTACGTTGAGGATTGACAAATGGTCAGCGCTCACCAGCCAGTTCCCGGTACACCCGGATACGACCTGATCAACCGCTTCTCGGAAAAGTTCGGCACCATACTGGCCGATCCGCCGTGGCAGTTTTCCAACCGCACCGGAAAAATGGCACCGGAACATCGGCGGCTGAGTCGGTACACCACCATGAAACTGGAAGAAATCATGGAGCTTCCAGTGGCCCAACTGGCAAAGGACAAATGCCACCTGTATCTGTGGGTGCCCAATGCCCTCATCCTTGAAGGCTTGGAAGTCATGCGCCGCTGGGGGTTCACCTACAAGACCAACGTCGTTTGGTTCAAGATTCGAAAGGACGGGGGGCCTGATGGCCGGGGTGTTGGCTTTTACTTTCGCAACGTGACCGAGTTGGTTTTGTTTGGCATTCGTGGCAAATGCAACCGCACCCGGGAAGCGGGCCGTCGCCAGACGAACATCGTCATATCCAGAAAGCGGGAGCATTCCCGCAAGCCGGAGGAATTGTACGAGGTTATAGAGCGTTGCAGTTCCGGGCCGTATTTGGAAATGTTCGCGCGGTTTGCGCGCAAAGGGTGGTCGGCGTGGGGTAACGAGTCGGAAACTGGACCCAAAACGGCCAATAAGCCATTTGTCGGGATCGATACCAGACTGCCCGTTATCATGCCGAACGTGATGCCATCGCACCCGTCGCTCTTCATATAAATATTCTGGTGCTTCATGGCTGGGGCGGTGCCACCCACTTTGTCCCAGATATCAGATATCACAGCCCTGCACCCCGACGGGCTTGGCTTTGCGAGGGGGTGCATCGAGCGAAGGCGCTACAGCCTAAAAGTGGGTAGTAAGCGCCGGTACAGCGCTTCAATCCGCCCCACCATCGTCTCCGCCGCGAACCTCTCCCGGCACATCTCCCGCCCATTCCGCCCCATCTCCGCCGCCGCTATGCGATCCCCCGCCATCCGCACCATCGCCCCGCACAACCCCGCCGTGTCCCCTGTCGGCACCAGATACCCGGTGGGGGGGTTACGTTCTGTCGTCGTGGCGCGCGGATCGATGCACACCTCCGCCGCCCCATCACAGTCGTACGAAATCACCGGCACCCCCGCCAGCAGCGCCTGCGGCAAGGCCCGCGCGAGGCCCTCCCGATAGCTCGGATGCACCAGCACATCCATCGCCGGCAGCAGCCCTGGCACCTCCGCCGGCGGCACCAACCCCGTCAGCGTCACCCGCCCCGTCCACCCCCTGGCCCGCAACACCCCCTCCAGCCGCCCGCGAAACACGCCGTCGCCGATCCACAGAAGATGGGCGTCGGGTACTTGGGCGAACAATTCCCCCGCATGCGCCAGCAGATCGTCATGCCCCTTGAGCGGTTGCAAGCGGGCGATCGTGCCAAAGACGTACGCGGTGGGGGGGATGTGCAGCCGCTGCCGCACCTCCGCGCGTGTGGTGGGGGGGGTGAGGAACGGCTCGGTCTCCATCGCACTATAAATCGTGGTGAACATCTCCCCCCCCCCAGTCCCGCGCTGCCCCCCCCCACGCCCACCCCCGCCGCCAGCGCCTGCCGCGTCATGGCGTCGGCCACGCAAATAATCGCATCGCACCGCCGCGCCGCCCACCGCTCCATCCCAATCCAGAGCCGGCGTGCCAGTGCGTTCTGAAACGGATGGAACGGCAGGCCGTGAATGGTATGGACCACGCACGGCGAGTTTCGAGTTTCAAGTTTCAAGTTTCGAGTTTTCACGCTCCAGGCGGCGGCGCGGCCGAGGATGCCCGCCTTGCTCGAATGCGTGTGTACCACATCCGGCCCCAGCTCCCGGCACAGCCGTTTAACCTCCCGATACGCCGCCGCGTCATGATACGGGTGGGGCGCCCGCACCAAATGCGGCGTCAGCCGCACCTCATACCCGCCCGCCCGCGCCCGCTCCATCAGCGTGCCTTCCGGTCCGGGGCTTGGCCCGGTGAGCAAAATCACCTCATGCCCGCGCCGCCGCAGGCCCTCGCAGGTCAGCAGGGTGTTTTCCTGCGCCCCGCCGACGATGAGGCGGGTGATGATGTGGAGTATCTTCATGGTCCGAATGATAGTGTCCCCGCCCTGGCGGTGGTACTGCGGCGGGGTTCGAGGCTTAGGATGGGGAGGCTGAGGGAATTTTTGATTTTCGATTTTTGATTTCCGATTTCCGGTGGGGTAGTGATCGTGGACACGATGGGCGTGGCGATCAGATCATAGTAGTTGAAGTCTGTAATGCGGGCTGCAACGAGTTGGCCGGGGGCGAGGGTTTTGGGGCAGTGTTTCAGGAGGACGGTGCCATCGATGTCGGGGGCCTGACCGGGGTGGCGGGCCGTGGCGGTTTTTTTACTGGGGTTGATCGAGTCGATGAGGACGGGGAGGGTGGTGCCGACGAGGGCGGCGTTTTTTTGTTGGACGATTTTCTGCTGGGCGAGCATGAGTTCTTGTTTGCGCTCGGCGGCAAGTTCGGGGGGGACGGGGTGTTCGGCGTGGAGGCGGGCGGCGGGGGTGTTGGGTTCGGGGGAGAATTCAAAGACGCCAAGGTTGTCGAAGCGGAAGTCCTGGATGAAGCGGAGGAGTTCGCGGTGCTGGGCGGGGGTTTCGCCGGGGAAGCCGGAGATGAAGGTGGTGCGGAGCGTGATGCCGGGAACCCAGCGGCGGAGTTTGTCGAGGAGGACTTCGGTGTGCTTGCGGGTGACTTTGCGGCGCATGGCGTGGAGGATGTGGTCGTTGATGTGCTGAAGGGGGAGGTCGATGTACTTGACGACGTAGGGGCAGTCGGCGAGGGTTTTGATCATGGTGTCGGTGAAGCAGGAGGGGTAGGCGTACATGAGGCGGAGCCAGGGAGAGTGGCCAGTGGTCAGTGGCCAGTGGTCAGAAACGGCAAGTTTGCTGACGAGTTTGTCGAGGGCGCGGAGGAGGCCGGGGAGGCCTTCGGGATAGTTGATGTCGCTGCCGTAGGAGGTGGTGTCCTGGCCGATGAGATTGAGTTCGACGGCGCCGTCGGCGAGGAGTTCGGCGGCTTCTTCGAGGATATGGGGGAGGGGTTTGGAGCGCATGCGGCCGCGGATGGCGGGGATGGTGCAGAAGGTGCAGCCCTGGTTGCAGCCTTCGGAGATGCGGAGATAGGCGTAGTGGCGCGGGGTGAGGCGGAGCCGGGCGCGGTCGGAATCGGTGTAACCCTGGTGGAGGGTGGCGCGGGTGGGTTTGTGGATGAAGACCCCCCCCCTAAAGGGGTGGAAGGGGCCAAGGTCGGATTCAAGATCGCTCCCTGACGGTCGCGGCTCGGATGAGTTTGTTCCGCGGACGGCGGAGACGATGTGTTGGCGGTCGAAGACGCCGACGAGGGCGTCAATGCCGGGGGCGTCGTGGAGGAGTTGTTCCTTTAGGCGTTGGACGAGGCAGCCGGCGACGATGACGCGTTTGTTATGGCCATGGGCGGCGGCGGCGGTTTTGCTCGCCAGGGCTTCGCGGATGACTTCCAGGGATTCGGTTTTGGAGGCCTGGAGGAACCCGCAGGTGTTGATGACGATGGCGTCGGCCTCCTCATGGTCGGCAGTGATGGCGATCCCATCCTCGGCAAGGAGGCCGAGCATTTTTTCGGAATCGACGAGGTTTTTGGGACAGCCGAGGGAGACGAAGGCTACGGAGAGGATGGGTGAGTTTCGAGTTTCGAGTTTCAAGTTTCCAGTGTCAATAGTATTGGTGGGTTTTTGGGGCATCAGGCTCTCATTTGGCTGGTCGGGAAATCGGCGAATTTTTGTAGCGTAGCAGTTAAGGGGGGGTGGGGTAAAGGCTACGAATTCTGCTTAACTTCTGCGGCGGTTTCGGACGCGGCGAGTTCTGCCTTGATGGCGGCCATTTGCTTCTTATACGTCCAGAGTTGGCATCGGTATTGATGGCTGGCGCGTAAAGCCGGCATCAACAGCAAGACGGCCACCGCAACCAGAACGATCGCCAGGAGCACGTCTGGCAAGGTCAGAATACTCAGCACCACGAAGACCAGTGCCAGCGGCGTGCAGATAAACCAGGCGATGATCGGCGATGGGGGTGGGATGGGGTATGTGCGGGGCTTTCGCCCCGCCGTTCCACCAGCGGAAATTCTGTCTAACGTGGTCTTCTCGTACTCCTCCAGGTGCCTCTGATATGCCGCGAGCCGGCGTTTATGAATACGTGATATGATGATCACCGGCACCAGCAGCAGCACTCCGACAATGCATATGTACAGCTTGATGGCGAAAGATTCGGTCCTCGCCGTCAAACCTCCAAGCAATAGGAAGCCCGCCAGGGGCGAGCAGATGATCCAGGTGACCACCTGCCACGGAAAGGGTTTTTGCGGTTTCGGCTCGGAGGTTTCTTTGCGCCGGGCCACGCCGCGCGGGGTGACTTGCCAGTAATTGGCGCCCGAGGCGGCGGAGTTCATCGGCGCGCCACAGTTGGGGCACTTGGTCACGGAGGGGTGTACCGGGCGCATGCACGCCAGGCAGAGGATGCGCTCCATGGCGAAGTTGAGGGATTTGCGGATGCTCGCGCCGCATTCGGGGCATTGGCCGTCGGGCTTGAGACCGCGGAGATTGTAGTCGCAGCGGATGCAGGGGATGTCTTTATCGAAAGGGATGTCATCATCGCCGGGATCGGTGTCGGGGGCATCGTCGTTAGGGTGGGCGAGCTGATCGGTAAGTTCCCCGGAGTTATCGGGAGACGGTTCGGGTATTTCGGGCAGATCTTCAAGGGCCATGAGCTTCTCCACCGAGAGGGGCGTCACGGGGCGTGTGAAAGGTCGGGGCTGTGTGTGGGTTTCCAGCCGAAGTGGGGCAGGATGTCGGTGAGGTGCGTGACTTTGTTGATGATGAAGTCGGCATGGTGGCGGCGCGGGGTGAGGGGGAAGCGGCCGTTTCTGCGGGCGGGCTTCCAGATGGTGTGCATGCCGGCCTTTTTGGCGCCGGCGATGTCGGCCTTCAGGAGGTCGCCGACGAAGAGGGTGCGATGGGCGGGGACGCCGATGAGTTCCAGGGCCATTTCAAAGATGCGGGGGTGGGGCTTGCGGTAACGGACTTCGGAGGAATAGACGCGGACGGGGAAGTAGTCCAGCAGGCCGGCTTCGGCCAGGTGCTGATCGAGGCAGTGGGGGGGCACCAGGGTGTTGGAGACGATGCCCAGCTTGGTGCCGGCGGCATGGAGCTGTTCGAGCATGGGTCCGACGCCTTCGTCGATGTTGGAGGCGAGGTTGATAGGGTGATACCAGACGCGGGCGAGGCGCTGGAGATCGGCGGGGGTGAAGTTGAGTTCGAGCTTGGCGGCGGCGCGTTCGAGGACGGTTTCATAGGAGAAATCGCGGCCCGAGAGCTTGGACCAGATGTAGGCCCGCTGCATGACGCGGTAATGGGTGGCGAAGTAGCGGTCGAAAGGGGGGAGGTCGGGGTGGTGGCGGGCGCGGAGATCCTGGTAGCTCAGGCGTGCGCCCTGGCGGAAGAGGAGTTCGACTTCGCGGCGACCGATGCCGAAGTCGATGATGGTGTCGCCGAGGTCGAATAGGACGGCGTCGATCATGCGGAACCTTCCCAGAAGACGGAAACCAGGGACCAGAGTAATCAATAGGTAGGGTTGTTGGCAAGCGCGGCGGGACGCATTAGAGTACGCGGGGTATCGCGAAAACGGGCGCGGCATTAGGATAGAAGGTTAATAAATAAGGACCGGGATTTCATGAGCGAGTCTGCCGCACCAAGTTCTCCCCCCCCCGCGCCCCCAGCGCCGCCCGCCTTGAGACAGCGCCGGCGCCTGCCGCGGATGCAGGAATTGGGGCTGATCGTGGTGATCGTGGTGATCGGGCTGTTTCTCTGGACCGCGAGCAGTTCCGTGCCGGTGAAGGATATACACCAGAACGTGCTGACGCGCGCGGACGGATCGGATATCACGGAGAACAAGTTTTTGCGTCTGGCGAATCTGGTGCCGAGCGTATTTACGGTGATGAGTTGGATGGCGATCATGGCGATCGGGGAGACGATCGTGGTGATCTCGGCGGGGATCGACATATCGGTTGGCAGCATCATGGGCTTGGCGGCGTTCATGACGGCGTTGGTATTGCGGGGTCCGGAGCCGGCGCCGGGTGAAGCGTGGACGGGGATGTACTGGA
Organism: uncultured Phycisphaerales bacterium; assembly: GCA_903868035.1. Next base: position 4,654 of record CAIPTQ010000077.1, on the reverse strand, counting down.
TTCATGCGTTTCCGGCGTCGTGGCACGGGTTCCTGGTGACGCCGTGCGTCGAGGCGATGGTCGGGATGGCGGTGGCGGTGGGGATCGGGTTCTTGTGCGGATTCATTAACGGATCGCTGGTGGTGGGGCTGAAGATGCACCCGTTCATCGTCACGCTGGCGACGCTGGCGATATTCCGGTGGATACCGTTGCGGGTGGGGGTGAACCTGGGGAACGAGATGTCGATGCCGGGGGGCAAGAACATGGTCGCGCCGGGCTTTACGGACGCTTTTGTTGCCCACAGCACGGATTTGACAAGGTATGGGGGGCAGGTGGTGGAGAAGTACCAGTTCGTCCCGATGATTGTGATGCTGCTGAGCCTGTTGTTGGGCTATATCTACCTGCGGCACACGGTATGGGGCCGGCAGACGTATGCGGTGGGGGGCAATGAGGATGCGGCGCGTTACAGCGGGATCAGCGTGGGGTGGGCGAAGATGCGGGTGTACATTTTGTCGGGGGTGTGCGCGGGGATCGCGGGGATGCTGGCGTGCGGCTTCTACAAGGCGGCGCAGACGAGCACCGGCGAAGGGAAGGAACTGGATGTGGTGGCGGCGGCGGTGGTCGGCGGCGCGATGCTGACCGGCGGCCGGGGCACGGCGCTGGGGGCGGTGCTCGGGGCGCTGTTCATCACGCTGATTGCCGACGGAATCTCGGTGTTGGGCACGATCAATCTTGGGTTCACGAAGTTTGAAGTGACGCCGCTGGATACGAAGCTCATTTACGGGCTGGCGATCGTGGTGGCGGTGGCATTGGATGCGTTTACGACGCGTTTGCTGGGCCGGCGTTCGGCCCGGGCGGGCGCGGCGGCACATTGAATGATAAGCGGTCCTTTTTTTGGAGGAACTCACATGCGTTTAGCGGCAGTTTTGTTCGCGGCTGCGTGCCTGGTCGGATGCGGCGGCGGAAACCAACCCGGCACGGCGGGTACGAAGCCGGCAAAGACGATCAAAATCGGAATCGTCGCCAAGAGCCAGAACAACGACGTGTTCCAGGCGGCGCACAAGGGCGCGCGCGACGCGGCGGTGGAATTGGGTCCCAAGTATGGCGTGAAGGTGGAGGTCTCGATTCAGACGCCCGAGAAGGAAGACCCGCAGAAGCAAGCCGATGCGGTGGCGCAATTCACGAGCCAGGGCGTGGACGGGATCGCCGTGAGCTGCTCGGACGCCAAGACGCTGCAGACGGCGATCGACAAGGCGGTGGAGGCGGGAATTCCGGTGATGTGCTTTGATTCGGATTCGCCGGGGTCCAAGCGGTTTGCCTACTACGGAACGGATGACGCGGCGTGCGGCAAGCTGCTGGCGCAGGAACTTGTGAAGTTCATGAATGATGAGGGGCCGGTGGCGATTCTGGCGGGCAACCAGACGGCGCCGAACCTGCAGGCCCGCGCGGCGGCGTTCAAGGCGGAAATCGCCAAGCACCCAAAAATGTCGGTCGTCGGGCCGTTCTATCATCCGGAAACGGCCGAAGATGCTGCGGCGACGGTGGCCCGCGAAACGACCGCCCATCCGGAAATCAAGGGGTGGGGCTTCATCGGCGGGTGGCCGCTGTTCGCGCGGGATGCGCTCAAGTGGACCCCGGGATCGATCAAGTGCGTGAGCGTGGACGGGCTGCCGGCAATGTTCGGGTATCTGCGTGACGGCCACGCCCAGGAACTGCTGGCGCAGGACTGCTACGGCTGGGGCTACAAGTCGGTGGATATTCTGCTGAACAAGATCGTCAACAAAAAGGTGCCGGAGCCGGTGAAGGTGATTGATCCGCTCACGTCGGTGACGAAGGAGAACGTGGATGCGTTCGGCAAGAACTGGGAAAAGTGGCTGGGGCCGGGGCAGTGATGTGGTTTGCGTGCAAGGGGGCCCGCGGGCGGCAACGTCCGCGGGCCCTGGATTTTGTCATTTTCGCCGGTGGGGCCGATGACTATGCCCTTTATTGAATTCCGCAACATCACCAAGACCTTCGGCGGCGTGGTGGCGCTGTCGGAGGTCTCGCTGGCTGTTGCCAAGGGGTCGTGCCACGCCCTGATGGGGGAGAACGGCGCCGGCAAGTCCACGCTGGGCAAGGCTTTGGCGGGCATCCATCGGGTGGATTCGGGGACCATTTTGCTGGACGGCCAGGTGGCGCGCATTTTTTCGCCCGCCGACGCGGCCGGGCTGGGCATCGGCATGGTGCATCAGGAACTGGCTTTTTGCCCGGACCTTTCCGTGGCGGAGAATCTGGTGCTCGGGCACTATCCCACGCGGGTGCCGGGCATGTATTCCCGCCGCGGCTCCATCCGGCTCGCCGAATCCACGCTCGCCCACATCGGCCTGCGCCTGGATGTCACGCAGCCCATGAAGCACCTCTCCACCGCCGAGGAGCAGATGGTGCAGATCGCCTCCGCCATCGGCACGGGCGCCAACGTGCTGGTCTTCGATGAACCCACCAGTTCGCTCTCCGAGCGCGAGGCCCAGCAGCTCTTCAAGCTCATCGAGGAACTTAAGGGGCGCGGCGTGACGATGATTTATGTCTCGCATCGCCTGCCGGAGGTGTTCCGCCTCTGCGACGCCATCAGCGTGCTGCGCGACGGCAAGTACGTCGGCACGCTGAAACGCGAAGGGGAGTGGCCGGCGGAAACCAAGGACCAGGTCATCCAGATGATGATCGGCCGCCCCGTCGCCGATTATCTGCCGCAGTACACGGCGAATCCCAACGGCAAGCGGGTGCTGTCGGTGAAGCACCTGAGCAGCCCCGGGAAGTTTGAGGATGTGAGCTTCGACATCCGCGCCGGGGAGATCGTGGGGTTTGCGGGTTTGGTGGGTGCGGGACGCAGCCAGGTGGCCGAGGCGCTCTTTGGCCTGGACAAGCAGGCGCAGGGTGAGGTGGAGTTGGATGAGCAGCCGCTGAGACTGGGCAGCATCCGGCGTTCGATGAACCGGGGGATCGGGCTGGTGCCGGAGGATCGCAAGCGGCAGGGGCTGGTGCTGATGATGGGCGGGCGGCAGAATTTTTCGCTGCCGCTGCTGGACCGGCTGTCCGTGATGGGGCTGCTGAACCACGGCGGGGAACGGCGGCAGGCGGGGGATTTCTTTGCGAAGCTGCGGGTAAAAACCTCGTCACTGAGCGCCCCGGTGTCGTCGATGAGCGGCGGCAATCAACAGAAAGTGGTGATCGCCAAGTGGCTGGCTCGCGGCGGGCGGCTGCTGATCGTCGATGAGCCGACCCGCGGCGTGGATGTGGGGGCCAAGGCCGCGATCCACCATCTGCTGGACAACCTGGCGCGGGACGGCGTGGCGATCATGCTGATTTCCTCCGAACTCCCCGAAGTCATCGGCATCTCCAGCCGCATCCTCGTCATGCGCGAGGGACGCATCGTCGGGGAGGTGCCGCGGGCCGAGGCCACGCAGGAAAAGGTGCTGCGGCTGATGGCGGGCGTGGGCTAAAGTGGTGCCGACGCCCTCGTCGGCTTCAGGGGGTGGCTCAAGTGGTGCCGACGCCCCCGTCGGCCGTTCGCGGGCCTTGCGCATGGAGTGCAATCATGCGGCTATTCATAGCCATTGACGTCGCCCCCGAAATCCGCCGGAAGCTGCGCGCCGTGCAGGAGAAGCTGGCGGCGATCAAAGCCGATGTGCGGTGGGTGCCGCCGGAGAACATGCACATCACGGTGAAGTTCATCGGAGACCTGGACGATTCGCGCGCGGGAGAGCTGCTGGAACGGGTGGTGAATGCCGCCGCCCAGGTGCCGGCATTTTCGCTGGAGGTCGAGGGGGTGGGGCGCTTTCCGGAAAAAGGGCCGGTGCGGGTCATCATGTCGCGGGTGCTGTCGCCGGATCAGCGAATGACCAAGCTGCATCGCCTCATCGATTCGGCGGCAGGTGGTATGGGCCTGCCGCTCGATACGCGGGTGCTGGTGCCGCATTTGACGCTGGGGCGGGTGGCGTCGAACCACGGGCTGAACAAACTGCTGCGGCTGGTGGAGCGGCACGACTTGGATTATTTCGGGAGCTTTGCGGTGGAGCGGGTGGTGTTGTATCAATCGCTGCTGGGTGCGGGGGAAGGCGGGGGAGCAAGGTATGTGGTGGTGGGGGCGGGGGCGCTGGGGGCATGATTCCGGCTGATCGGGGCGTTTGCATCCCAGGCACGTTTTGCCTTGCGATTCCTCGCAAGGCTAGACTAATCGCGGCAGGGCGGGATAATGGTTGAAGGCAGCGGCGATTTTTTGTGAGGCGTTTTCAGGAGCTTGCATTGTCGATTTCGTTTGATGCCGGGACATGCCGGAATTTTGAGACGGCGGTGGCGACGGAGTGGCTGATCACCAACGGGCTGGGGGGCTATGCCTCGGGGACGGTGGCGGGGGCGAACACGCGGAAGTATCACGGGCTGCTGGTGGTGGCGGCCAGGCCGCCGGTGCAGCGGTATGTGGTGCTCTCGCGCGTGGAGGATCGGGTGATTGTGGGGCATGAAGGGGCGGGCTAGGCGTTTCGCGCCGGCGGGGTGTATGACCTTTCGACCAATGAGTTTGCGGATATTGTGCATCCGCAGGGATACAAGCATCTGGTGTCGGTTGAACTGGCGGGGCCGGGTGGGGGGCCGGTGTGGCGGTATCAGGTGGGGGGGGTGGGCGGGGTGGTGGTGGAGAAGT
>CAIPTQ010000076.1 GCA_903868035.1 uncultured Phycisphaerales bacterium | reverse complement strand
TGGTGTACGTGGCGGAGGGTTCGGGCATGGTGGTCCCCCCCCCACCGCTTCCTGCGGGACGCCCGCTGCAAGCGCTGGAGACGATTGTCGAGGCGGTGCGGTTTGCGCAACCGCATCCGCTGGTGGGGTGGCTGGGATTTTTGTCTTACGATGTGGGACGGTTTCTGGAGAATATTCCGGGTACGGCGGCGGATGATCTGGGCTGGCCGACGTTGTGTTTCACGTTGTTCCGGCATTATTTGGTTTTCAATCATGCCCGAGAAACGGCCACGGCATATATCGTGGGGGACGATGCTCACGCTTTGGACTGGTCGGCGGTGGCGGCGTGCGGCCGTCCGGATCAGCGGGAGGATGAGGCGGCGGTGCTTGAGGCGCATCTGTCGCGGGCGGAGTATGCGGCCAAGGTGGCGCGGGTGAAGGAGTACATCGCCGCGGGGGACATCTATCAGGCGAACCTGGCACAGCGGTGGCGCGTGCGGATGGGGGGGGCGGGGGCGCTGCCGGAGGAGGTGTTTGGCCGGCTCTGCGGCATCTCGCCGGCGCCGTATGCGGCGTGCCTGCGCTTCGATGACGGCAGGCATGTGCGGCATGCGGTGTCGGCGTCGCCGGAGTTGTTCCTGTCCGTGCAGCCGGATGCACGCGGTGGCCGATGTGTGGTCACGCGGCCGATCAAGGGGACGCGGCCGCGCGCTCTGACCGATGCCGCGCGCGACGCGGCCCTGCGCGACGAGTTGGTCAACTCCGCCAAGGACCGCGCGGAGCTGACCATGATCGTCGATCTGCTGCGCAACGACCTGGGCCGGGTGGCGGAGTACGGGTCGGTGTACGTGACCGAAGCGCGGGCGATGGAACAGCACCCGACAGTCTGGCATACCGTGGCGACCATCGAAGCCCGCCTCCGGCGCAACGCCGGCCTCGCGGACGTGCTCGCCGCCGTCTGCCCGGGAGGCTCCATCACGGGTGCGCCCAAAATCCGGGCCATGCAGATCATCGAGGAACTCGAAGGCTTCCGCCGCGGCCTGTACTGCGGCAACATCGGCGTCATCGGCGACGGCGGCGCGAACGTGGCCCTCAACATCGCCATCCGCACCATCCTCTTCCAGCAAGGCCACGCCTACGTGTATGCCGGCGGCGGCATCGTCGCCGACTCCGAACCGGCGCAGGAATACGAGGAAACCCTGCACAAAGCCGCCGCCCTCTTCCGCGCGCTCGCAATTCATTCGTAGTACGTTCGTAGTACAGGCTTTAGCCTGTCTTCACACGACACGGTCTTCACACGACACTGTACTACAAACGCGCCCACCGCTATGCTGCCCTTATCTGGAGGAAGTGCCCGGCGCCGCCTGTGTGGTTGCGCGCGGGGTGTGGTTTCTTGTTCTCCTCACTCCCGGAGGCTCCCCATGATTCTTCCTTTCTCCCGATCCGCCTGGTATCTCATCGGTTCGGTTTTGGCCGCGGCGTTTCTCGCCGGCTGCGCCCTCCAACCCCTCGGCGCCACCCGCACGCCTATCACCCTCGACACCCGCACCGTCAAAATCGTCGGTGCCAACGCCCGCTTCGCCCAAATGCAGAAGGTATCCGATCCCAGCGCGACGGAGGATTACCTCGGCTATTGGACCAACACCGATACCTTCCTCCAATGGGATGTCAAAAACCTCCGGCCGGGTGCTTACCTCGTTCAAGTATATTATTCCCTCGACCCCCAATTCCCCGGCAGCACCATCGCCGTCTCCCTGGCCGGCCAAACCTTCTCCAAAAAGCTCGACGCCACCAAAAATTGGGACGACTACCAATCCCTCGAAATAGGCACGATCAGGATCGCCGCAGCCTCCGATGCGACCCTCACCCTCAAAGCCACCGACAAGCCCAAAACCTACGTGCTGAACTTGAAACACATCGCGTTGTACCCCGTCGGCGAATGACCGCACGCAATCCTTCGAAATGGACATCCCTCCCATCTTTCCGTTTTTCCATCACAATCGCGCAGAAATGTCAAAATAGGGTATCTTGTTAGGGCAGACCGCCAACCCCACCCCCAGCCGCAGGCCATACTTGGCGGTCTCCCCCCCCTCCCCCCCCTACCGCGTCTTCGTCCCCACCACCCGCCCCGCCGCATCCTGCACTTCCACCGCCAGCGGCATCTGTCCCACTGCGTGCGTCGAGCACGACAGGCACGGATCGTACGCCCGGATCGCTGCTTCGATGCGGTTGAGCGCCCCTTCGCTGACTTCCGGCCCGTGTACATACTGCTTGGCCACCTCTTCCACGCCCCGGCTCATGGCGTAGTTGTTGTTGCCGGTGGCGACGATGAGGTTGAGTTTTTCGATGACGCCCTTTTCATCGACCCAGTAGTGATGCCAGAGGGTGCCGCGGGGGGCCTCAAGCACGCCGACGCCCTGACGATTGCGGACCTTGCCGGTGGTGCGGATTTCCTTGGAGAGGATGTCGGGGTCTTCGAGGAGTTGGGCGGCGCGTTCGACGGCATAGAGGCCTTCGACAAGCCGCGCCCAGTGATAATAGAGCGAGCCATTGACCGGCTTGCCGCCGCGGAGGGCGCGGAATTCCTCAAACGCGGCCTGGGCCAGGGGCGTGCCCATGTGCTCGGCAACGTTGAGCCGGGCGAGCGGGCCGACGCGGTAGCTCCCCTCGGGGAAGCCGGCTTCGCGGAAGAAGGGGAATTTCAGGTAGGACCAGGCCTCGACATGCTCGGCGATGTAGTTAAGGTATTTCCGGCCGTCGAACCGCAGCAGTTCGCGGCCCTCGGCATCCAGCATCCGCATGCGGCCGTCGTACAGGTTGATGCAGTTGTCGTCCGCACGCACCATGCCCAGGTAGCCCGTGTCGAACACGGCGAAGGTGGACATCTCCTGAGCGTGGACTTGCGCCCACTGGCGCATCACGGCCAGGCCGGTCTGGAAGGTGGCGATCATCTCGGGCACGAGTTTCAGCAGGGCGTCGCGATCGGCGGAAGCCAGGGCCTTGCATACGCCGCCGGGGACGGCCAGGTTGGGATGGATGCGGCGGTCGCCGACGCGGGCGATGACTTCCTGGCCGAACTTGCGCAGGGCGATGGCCTTGCCGGCGAGGGCGGGGTTGGCGGCGGCGACGCCGGCGACGTTGCGCAGAGCGGGGTCGGAGTCGAAGCCGAGGATGAGGTCGGGGCCGCCGAGCATGAAGAAATGCATGCCGTGGGACTGGATAATCTGGCCCATATGGGCGAGTTCGCGGAGCATTTTGGCGGGCTTGGGGGGATCGACGCCGATGATCTGGTCGCAGGCCTTAATGGAGACGAGGTGGTGGCTGACGGGGCAGATGCCGCAGATGCGCTGGGTGATCTGGGGCATTTCGTGGAAGACGCGGCCCTCGCAGAATTTCTCGAAGCCGCGGAACTCATTGACGTGGAAGCGCGCGGCCTCGACCGTGCCGGAGTCGTCCAGACGGATCGTCACCTTGGCGTGGCCTTCGATGCGGGTGACGGGATCTATCGTAATCGTGCGGGACATGTGGGACTCCGTATGTTTTGCGTACCAATCGCTCCCTGACGGTCGCGGCTCTGTTTCGCGTGGGTCAATGCCAGTCCAAATTCAGGCCTTCCAACTTGGGCATGCGGCCGGCGAGCAACTCGCTGAGCACATGAAAAATCGCATCCGGGGGCGGCGGGCATCCGGGCAGGTAAATATCGACATCGACAACCTGGCCCACGGAGCGCACCGGCTGCATGACGGCGAGTTCCGGATCGTCGGGCACCTTGCCCTCCGCGGTGCTTTCGGTTTCGACGTAGGCGCGTTTCAGGGCGGCCTTGGTACAGACGCCATTGCGGAGGGCGGGCACGCCGCCAAAGCAGGCGCAGTCGCCCATGGCGATGAGGATTTTGCTGCGCTCGCGCATGCGGAGGGCGACTTCCTCATTGGCGGAGTTGGCCACCGCGCCTTCGAGAATGCCGACGGTCACGCCGGATTTGGCGGGTTGTTTCAAATCGGTGATGGGGGTGGAGGTCAGCGTCGCCTGCTGGAGGACGGCCAAAAGCCGCTCATCGATGTCCAGCAGGGACATGTGACATCCGGCGCATCCGGCCAGCCAATCGCTGGCAATGGTGGGTTTATCGCTCACGTCTGGTCTCCTGCCGTTGATGCCTGCATGATTCCCGGAATTTCGTCAAAGTTCAGCGCATGGCCGAGTTGTTTGGCCAGGCCCAGAAGCACTTCGCGATCCGACTTCACGGACGCCGGGGGCGTGCGGAGCGGATGAATATCATGGGATTGGCCGTCGAGGCTGACGATGTGGCCGGATTGTTCGCTCCAGAGCCGCGCCGGGAGGACGACATCGGCCACGGCAGTCCAGGGCGAGTCGTAGGCGGCCTGCACGAGCACGAAGCGGGTATCCGAAGTGCTGGCCGGAATGGCCCGGGGCACGAAGCCGCCGGTGGCGCCGGGGATTTCATCACCCAGGAGGGCGTAGACGGCCTGGCCGCTGACGGGCCGGGAGGTCAATCCGAGCCGAGCCGCGCCGTGGGTGTTGGCCCCGATGACCAGGGGCAGGAACCGCACGTGCGGGGGCAATTCGCGCAACGCCGCGTAGACGCTGGTGCTTAAGCCGCCGGCATACAGCACGACCGGCCGCACCGCGGCGGCCGTGGCCGAGCGCAGTTGTTTGAGGCCGCTGATATTCAGGTGATAGGAGTGGCGGAGCCGGGCGAAGGGGGATTCAGCATGGGCGGAGATGTCTTCGAGGTGGAGGTTCCACTTGGCGTAAGGCTCCAGGCCCGCCGCACCGCCATCGACCACAAGGATCGAGGCCCCGCGGTCGTAGGCGCGTTTCACCAGGTAGCCCAGGACTTTTTGCTGCTTGAGGAGGTCGCCGCCGATGACGGCGACGAAGTCCGCCTCGGCCACGTCCCCCAGGACCGCCGGGGCGCCAATGTCCATCGGGGGCGCTTCGCCGTAGATCAGACCGACCGAATCGCTCCGCAACACCTCCTGGAAGAGGCAGGCGAAGGCGGCCAGCGATTCGCCGGGCAAGCGCGGGGAGACCAATCCGGCGGCCGATCCGGCGTCACGGAAGCCGTCCGCGGCCCGGGCCAAGGCTTCCTCCCAACTGACCTCGACGAGCGTTTGATCCTGGCGCACGCGCGGGAGGAGGATGCGCTGGGCGGAGGGCGGCTCGATGCTTTCAAAGCGCCCCGTAACGCACAGGAGGCCGCGACTGGGCGCTTCCCAATCGCCGTAGATTTTCAGCAGGCGGTTGTCGCGGGTGGCCGCGCGGATGCCGCAGCCGACCGCACAGCCGGTGCAGACGCTGCGGGACCATTGCATGTCGGAGTCATGGCCCGTAAAGACGCTGGCGCGGTCCACGAGCGCCCCGGTGGGGCAGAGTTCGGCGCACACGCCGCAGGAGATGCAGGAGCTCTCGCCCAGGGGCACCCCGTCGTCGGCGCCGATGACGGCCTTGGCGCCGCGCTGGTGGACGCCGAGCGTGTGGTTGCCGGCGATGACGGCGCAGGCCCGCACGCAGCGCCGGCAGAGGATGCAGCGGCTGTGATCCAGCAGGAGGTGGGGATGCGAGGCATCCAGGTTCCATTTGGCCGCGGAGTTGGGCGGATAGGGCCAGTCGGTGATGCCGCAGTTGTAGCCGTGCTTCTGGAGTTCGCAATCGGTCTGGTCGGTGGTGCCGCTGGAAGGGCAGAACATGCAGTAGTGGGAGCGCTCGGAGAAGATCAGGTTGAGATTCATCAGACGGGCCTGCTGGAGCGCCGGCGACTGGGTGCGGATGACCAGGCCGTCGGCGGCGGGGAAGGTGCAGGCGGGTTGGGGCACCTTTTCCTTGTCGATCTCCACCACGCACAGCCGGCAGGCGCCGATGGGCGGCAAGGCGCTGTGATGGCAGAGTCCCGGGATGTGGATGCCCGCCGCGGTGGCGGCTTCCATGATCGTCTGGCCGTCCCGCGCTTCCACGGTATGGCCATCGATCGTCAGGGTTATCACTTTAGGCGCGACCACGCTGTCAGCTCCTTTCAGATTTTCTGTTCGACCGGAGAACCGTTTTTCGCAGGGGTACACGGACGGGGCAGGCCCATCACGTCCAGCCATTCCAAATCGCAACGCAAACACCGGCCGGCCTCGGCACAGGCGGTTTTTTCGTCAAAGCCCGGTTCGACCTCGCGGAAATTGTTCACCCGATCCGCGATCGGGATGCGCGGCGTCTCCGGGCGGCGCGCCGGGCTGTCGAGCTTCACGCCCTCAGGCACGGATACATCATGCCGGGGCGTGATGTAGCGCGGCTTGACGTGTTTGCCGGTACGGAGCCATTCATCGACCGCCACCGCCACGAGGTTGCCGTGGGCCACGGCCTGGACGATGGTCGCCGGGCCGCTGACGGCGTCGCCGGCGGCAAAGACGCCGGGCTTGCTGGTGGCGAAGGACTCGTCCACGACGAGCGTGCGCGAACTGGTGACCGCCAATTCCGTGCCGACGTTCCAGGTGAGGTCGGACAACTGGCCGATGGCGGGCATGAGGACGTCCAGGTTGAGGGTATAGCTTTCACTCATGGCCTGGGCCTTCCGCCGGGCGGAGAGGTCAAAATCCGCCAGGCGCTGGCGCTGCAGCTTCACCCCGGTCATTTGCGCGCCGCCGAGCACCTCGACGGGATTGGCCAGGGTGTGGATGCGCACGCCCTCGTGCAGCGAGGATTCCACTTCCTCCGGCAGGTGGGTGGCGGGCATGTCGTCGCCGCTGCGGCGGTACATCACGTGGACTTCGCTGGCCCCCAGCCGCAGGGCCGTGCGGGCCGCGTCGATGGCCACGTCGCCGCCGCCGACGATGCCCACGCGCTTGCCCTTGAGGTCCGGCAGTTCGACCTTCAGCGGCAGGCCGGTGGCCTGGGCGCAGGCGTCGGCGGCCGCGTTCCTAAGGAAGTCGATGCCGCTGATCACCCCGGCCTTTTGCTCGCCGGGGATGCCCAGCGTGCGGCTCAAATGGGCGCCGATGGCCAGCACCACCGCCGCGAAGCCCATCTCACCCATGAGGTTTTGCAGCGTGAAGTCCCGGCCCAGGGCCTGGTTGCATTCGATCTTCACGCCCGCCCGCTTGATCTTGTCAATTTCGCCAAACAGCACCTTCCGCGGCAGGCGGTAGTCGGGAATCGCCCAACTCATCATGCCGCCGGGGAGTTCCTGTTTCTCGAACACGGTGGCTTCGTAACCCATCTGCACGAGCCGCAGGGCGGCGGTGAGTCCCGCCGGGCCCGAGCCGATGACCGCCACTTGCTTGCCCTTGCGGGCGGCGCGTTCCTCGGGCGTGCCGATCGGGGGGGCGTGCCATTCCACGTTCGCCTCGTGATCGGCCATAAAGCGCTTCACCAGGCGGATGGCGATGGGATCGTCCACCTCGCCCCGGCGGCACTTGGTTTCGCAGAACGCCGGGCAGGCGCGGCCGCAGATCATGGGGAACGGATTGCGTTGCCGGTGAATCTCGAGCGCCTCGGCATACTTGCCCTGCGCGATCAGCCCCAGGTACGCCGGGGTGTCCACGCCGGCGGGGCAGGTGTTGATGCACTTGGCCCGGACCAGCGGCTTGCACTGGCCGGCGGCGCACATTTTGTTGTCCACGTGGTCGATGAATTCCTGCTCGAAGAAGCGCAGGGACGCGAGCACCGGGCCGGGGGTCCGCTGACCCAGGCCGCAGAGCGAGCAATCCATCATGTACTTGGAAATATCCTGGATGACGGCCAAATCCTTGTGGGTGCCCTGGCCCATCGTGATGCGCTCCAGGGCTTCGAGCAGACGCCGCCCGCCGGCCCGGCAGGGGACGCATTTGCCGCAGGATTCGGCCGCGGCGAACGTCAGAAAGTAGCGTGCGAATTCCACCATGCAGGTGTCGTCATCCACGACGATCATGCCGCCGGATCCCATCACGGCCCCGGCCGCCTGGAGCGAATCAAAATCCACCGGGGTGTTCAGGCAGGAGGCGGGCAGACATCCGCCCAGCGGCCCGCCGGTCTGCACGGCCTTGAACTTTTTGCCCTTGGGAACCCCCCCGCCGATGTCGAAGACGATGTCGCCCAGCGGCAGGCCCATCGGGACTTCCACCAGGCCGGTGTTCTTGATCTTGCCGGTCAGCGCAAAGACGGCCGTGCCCGGGGACTTGGGGCTGCCGATGCCCGCGAACCACTTGGCCCCCTTGACGATGATCTGCGGGGACATGGCGTAGCTCTTGACGTTGTTGATGTTGCTGGGCTGGCCGAACAGACCCGACACCGCCGGGAACGGCGGCCGGGGGCGCGGTTCGCCGCGCTGGCCCTCGATGCTGGACATGAGGGCGGTTTCTTCGCCGCAGACAAACGCCCCCGCGCCTTCCTTGAGCGCGATGTCGAAATCAAAGCCGCTGCCGAAGATATTTTTCCCCAGGAAACCGTATTCATGCGCGTCTTCGATGGCCGACTGCAGCCGCGCGATGGCCAGCGGATACTCCTCGCGGCAATACAGATAGCCCTGGGCCGCGCCCGTGGCGTAACCGGCGATGGTCATGCCCTCGAGCACGCTGTGCGGATCGCTCTCGAGGATCGAGCGGTCCATGAACGCGCCCGGATCGCCCTCGTCGGCATTGCAGATGATGTACTTGGGCTTGGCCGCCGACCGCCGGCAGAATTCCCACTTCTGCCCGGTCAAAAAGCCCGCGCCGCCCCGGCCGCGCAGCCCCGAATCCTTGATCTCCTTGATCACCGCCTCGGGCAGCATTTCCGCCAGCACCTTGCCCAGCCCATGGTAGCCGTCCCGGGCGATGTATTCGTCGATCTGCTCCGGATCGATCACGCCGCAGTTCTGGAGGGCGATGCGCATCTGCTTGCCGAAGAACGGCTGGTCCTTGAGCAGCGGGAGGGACTGAAACTCGGGGTTTTCGCCGTTGTCCGGGGCACCCGCGCTCATGCGGCCGACGACCCATTCCTTCACCGCGCGCCCGGCGATGACGTGCTCGTCGATGAGCCGGGCGGCCATTTCCGCCGAGATGTTGCCATAAATGACCGAATAGCCCCCCTGCCGGATTTCGACCAGCGGCTCGCGCGCGCAGATGCCGATGCAGCCGACCGATGTCAGAACGGCCTTGCTGCCGCGGCGCGCCAATTCCTGCTGCAGCGCCAGGAGGGTCTCGCGGGCGCCGGCGGCGATGCCGCAGGTGCCCATGCCGACGGCAATGACCGTGCTTTCGCGCTGGCGGCGGGTGAGTCGTTCGATGGTCGCCTCGCGGAGGCGGGTCAAATCCAAAAGCGTGTTTAACCTGGGCATGGGGGCTCCCGGTACGGAGTATGGATCAGTCGAGTTGTTTGAGGCGGCGGACCAGATCTTCGGGCTGGAGCCGTCCCAGAACCTTTTCATCCACCAGGGCCACCGGAGAGAGTCCGCAGGAACCCAGGCAGTAGACAATTTCCACAGTGAGGCTGTAGTCGGGCGCGGTGGTGCCCGGTTCGACGCCGGTCGATTTTTGCACCGCCTCGATGCTTTTGGCGGACCCGCGCACGTGGCAGGCGGTGCCGTCGCAAATCCGCAGGAGGTGCTTGCCGCGGCGTTTCAGGTGGAACTGGGCGTAGAACGTGGCGACGCCGTGAAGTTGGGTCAGGGGGATCAATGTACGTTTTGATATGAATTGCAGGGCGGTCCGAGGCAGGTAACCCAGGAGGTCCTGGGTGCTCTGCAAAATGGGGATGACCGCCCCTTTTTGGCCGCGGAATTGGTCGATGATTCGCTGGAGTTGGTCCTGTTGGGCGGGTGTTAGTTCGCCATCAAGGTCTGGGGCCGCAGTTTTATTCGCAACCATCAAAAACTCCTTATTGGAGTGTTTGGGAAAATTTTCCCAATCTTATCATCGGACTAAGATGGATGCAACTGAGATAAAGACTAATTTGTACAATATTTCACAACCAATATCATCGTTATTGAGAATCTGGGGGATTGTTTGGACGTATTTTGGGGGATATATGACCTTCAATCCTAATTTTACAACAGAATTACGCGATTGCGTGTCTGTGTGCTTGCTGCAAAATGGATCTTTTAGGTGGGGAGGCATTTTACGAAACGTTGGATGATGTCTGTCGCCGCATGCACATGTGTTTGCGCAAGTACCGCTTCCGTCCCCAACTCCGGTTTCTCCACAACCAGCGCCAGCAGGCGCACGGTGGGCGGCAGCAGGCTCAGGGCCTGGGCCAGTTCAAGCTGGCCGGCGATGGACAGGGCATGGGTGCTGGTCGTGCGATCGGCGCACAAGGCCGGCCGGTTGGGGGCGAAGAAGTCCATTTCGAGCAATTCACCGGCGGGTGTGCCAGGGCAAAGGGCGGCATCCACGAGCATGACGGCGCGCCGGCCGGGGAGGTGATCCAACAGGGCGGCGGGACGCATGCCCAGGTCGAGGACTTCGACGCCGGCGGGCAGGATGCCCGGATTACGGGAGAATTCGCGGGCCACCAGCGGGCCGAAGGCGTCATCACCCGCCAGGGTGTTGCCGCAGGCGGCGATAAGGATCGGTTGCACAGAGTGGTCCATCATGCGTGGGAAGAGGTGAAGCGCCGGGTCAGCTTGAGGAAGTGGACCGAGCAGGAGATGCAGGGGTCGTAGTTACGGATGAGGTGCTCGCAGCGGAGGGCGGCATCTTCATCGGAGACGGTCGTGAGCGAAGGGGCGAGGGCGGCCAGGTCGGCTTCGATCGTGGCCTGATTTTGGGAGGTGGGCGGGATGATGCGGGCGAAGGCGA
>CAIPTQ010000075.1 GCA_903868035.1 uncultured Phycisphaerales bacterium | reverse complement strand
CAATTTTCAATTTTCGATTTATGATTTGTGATTGGGGGCGAGGGTACTTCCGGGCGTGGGAGCGGCCCGCGCTTACGCTTGGGGTTCGGCTGGATTGTGCCGGGTGGGGGTGATGGTGGGTGTCGGGGCGACGGCACTCGGAGAGTGCCTGCTACTTTGGGGCGGGTGGGCTGTCATTCGGCGTTTTGGACTTGTTCCTTGATGCGGTCGATGGCGCTTTTGATATCGACGGTGAGGCGGGCGAGGGTGGAGTCGTTGGCTTTGCTGGCGATGGTGTTGGCTTCGCGGAGCATTTCCTGGGCGATGAAATCGAGCTTGCGGCCGTCGCCGGTGGTGGTGGCGGCGTTGGCGGGTGATGAGGATCTGGCGTTGGGGGCGGAGTTTGGGTGGGCGGGGCTATGACTGAGGGCGGGGTCGGCGTCTTTTTGGCAGACGGAGATGAATTGGTCGAGGTGGCCGCCCAAGCGGGTGATTTCCTCGGAGATGTCGGCGCGGTCGGCGAAGAGGGCGACTTCCTTGAGGAGGTCGTGGTCGGAAAGGGAGAGCTTGGCGTCGGCGACCATCTGGTTGACGCGGGCGCGGAGGCGTTCATGATAGGTTTTGACGACGTGGGGGGCGTGCTCGGCGATTTGGGCGAGGGCGGCGCGGATGATCTCGACGTGGCGGCGGAGGTCGGTCCAGAGGGCGGCACCTTCGCGGCGGCGCATGTCGTTGAGTTTGACGAGGGCGGTTTTGACCAGGCCCAGGACGAATTCCTCGTGCTTGCGGACGAACTCGGCGGAATCGTCGCCGGCCTCGACGACGCCGGGGAGGAGGAGAAGCTGGGCCAGGTCGATGTGGGCGGGGGCGCCGACGGCGGGGGCGAGGGATTTGATGGTGGCGAGATAGGTTTTTAGAACGGCGTCGTTGATGGTGACGGAGGCGGCGCCGGCGCGCTCCTTGACGGAGACGACCAGGACGATGGAGCCGCGGACGAGGGCGTCGCGGAGGATGCGGTCGATTTCGGGTTCGAGGGTGGCGAGTTTGTCGGGGAGCTTGATGACGGCCTTGAAGAAGCGGTTGTTGACGGAGCGGAGTTCGACCGAGCAGGAGATGCCGTGGTCGTCGGCGGAGGCGGAACCGAAACCGGTCATGCTGATGAGCATGTGGGGCCTTTGCAGAAAGCGGGTCAGGGACGGGTGGCGGTGGTGGGTGCGGTCGTGGGGATGGTTGCTGGTTGCGAAGACGCGGTGGTTGCGCCCGCATTGATAGTTGTGGCCGGCTTGGTAGTGGTGGCGGCGGTTGCCGGCTGCGAAACACCGGTACCGGCGGGCTTGCTTTCGGAGCCAGTCTCGGTGGGGGTTTCCGACTTGGGCATGGGCGTATTGGCATTTTTGAACTTGAAGGTGAGGGCGATGGAGAGGAGCATGAAGAGGACGAAGGCGATGACGGTGACCATGGTGAAGACGTCGCCGGTTTTGGTGCCGAAGGCGGAGGAGGAGCCGCCGCCGGAGCCGAAGGCCCCGGCAAGTCCGCCGCCGCGTCCGCGTTGGAGGAGGATGATCATGATGAGGAACGCGCTCAGCAGGAACAGGACGATCATGAGAAATGGGATCATGGAAGAATCGTATCCTTAAAAATCAGCGCCGGGCGGCGGCGGAGATGATGCCGAGGAATTCTTCGGCCTTGAGCGCCGCGCCGCCGACGAGGGCGCCGTCGACATCGGGCTGGCCCAGGAGTTCGGCGGCGTTGGAGGCCTTGACGGAGCCGCCATATTGTATACGGAGGGAGGCGGCGGTGGGGGCGTCGAAAATTTTAGCCAGTTCGCCGCGGACGAAGGCGTGGACTTCCTGGGCCTGTTCCTTGGTGGCGGTCAGGCCGGTGCCGATGGCCCAGACGGGTTCGTAGGCGATGACGAGCTGGGGGGCCTTGGATTTATCGAGGCCCTTGAGGCCCTCGACGAGTTGGCGCTGGCAGACGTTGAAGGTTTGGTTGGCTTTGCGTTCCTCGAGTTTTTCGCCGATGCAGAGGATGCAGGTGAGGCCGGCAGTGATGATGGCGTGGAGTTTTTTGTTGCAGAGGGAGTCGGATTCGCCGAGGACGTGGCGGCGTTCGGAGTGGCCGACGAGGACGTATTTTACGCCGAGGTCGGAGAGCATGGCGGTGGAGATTTCGCCGGTGAAGGCGCCGTTGTTCTCGAAGTAGGCGTCCTGGGCGCCCAGGCCGATGGCCGAGCCTTGGATTGCGGCCGCGACGGCATCCAGATGGACGAATGCCGGGATGATGCCGACCTCGGCGTTGCCGAACGTGCCGGCCTTGGCGGCGAGGGCGGAGGCAAGCGCGACGGCTTGGGCTTTCGAGAGATTCATTTTCCAGTTACCGGCGACGAAGGGTTTGCGCATGGTGGTAATGGCTACTCCAAAAAACGAGAACATTCACGAGAAGATATGCCATTATCCACGGGAAGAGGCCAAAAAGCGAGCGCCGCGGGAAATTCTGATTTCCGTGAATTTTTGTGGAATACCTGTTATCACTCACCATGCATCTTTTGCGGGTGGGCATCGTTTAGGCTTGTGCCGCGTTTTTTTGGCCAGGAGTAATCATGAACAAGGCTGTATTGGCGTCGCTTGTTATGCTGTCGGTGCTTTCGCTGGCGGCGGCGCCGCCGGCGGCAACACCGGCGACGGCTCCCGTTGCCGCGGCCCATCCCGCGCTGCTGCCGGTGGAGCAGATTGGGAAAACGGTGACCGGCGCGCCGGCCCTGGCGGCGGGGGCGAAGAAATATGATGCCAAGGCGCTGGGGGCGAAGGCGGACGGCACGACGAAGGACACGGCGGTTTTGCAGAAAGCCCTGGATGACTGCGCGGCCGGGGGCGGGGGGGAAGTGACGCTGCCGGCGGGGAAATACCTTACGGGGTCGCTGAAGGTTGGTTCGAATACGACGCTGCGGATTGACGAGGGCGCCACGCTGGTGGGTTCGCCGGATGTGGGCGACTATCCGGTGATGAAGGTGCGGTGGGAGGGCGAATGGCGAGACGGGCATCGGGCGCTGCTGTGTGCCGAGAAGGCGGAGAACGTGGCCATTGTGGGCTTGGGGACGATTCAGGGGCCGCCGTTGGCGCTGGCGCAACTGCGGCCTGATGGCCGGGGAAATGTGCGCGGGCCGTCCATTTTTGAGCCCATTGACGTGAAGAATTTGACGCTCAAGGACTTCACGGTGCGCTACCAGCGGATGTGGTCGATTCACATGACGTATTGCGAAAACGTTCTGGTTGATCGGGTCATCATCCGCACATCCCAGTCCAACGGCGACGGCATCGACGTGGATTCCTCGCAGCATGTGCTGATCCGAAACTGCGACATCGAGGCGGGGGACGACGCGATCTGCCTGAAATCCGGCCGGGGCATGGAGGCGGTGCGCATCGGCAAGCCGACCAATGACGTGCTGATTTATGACTGCAAGCTGTCGTCATCGTTTGCGGGGCTGGGCATCGGCACGGAGATGTCCGGGGGGGTGGCCAATGCGTTCATTCGCGATACGGCTTTCCTTCGTTGCTCGCAGAATGCCATCTTCATCAAGTCCAAAACCAACCGCGGCGGATACATCGAAAATATCACCGGCACCAATCTCTCCATTGCCAGCGCCTGCGGCACGTTCATCGGCATTGACCTGGTCACCAAGGGCATCGAGGCCACAGAACCGGTCGGTGGCGACGAGCGGTGGCCGCGCGTGAAGAACATGGCCTTTTCCAATATCAAGCTCGACAACGTGCCGGTCATTGTCGCCGGGCGCAATGTTGCCGCCGAACGGCCGGTGGAGGGGTTGACGATCACAGATGTGACGGGTTCGGCGCGGCAGGGGTTGCAACTGAGCAACATGACCAACGTCAAGCTGGAGCGCATCACGGCCACCGTGCCGGGGGCGCTGCTGAACCTGACCAATGTGAAGGGTGACAATCTGGAGGAAGCCAAGGTCAAAGCGCCGGCGACGCAGCCTAAATAAGGACTGGCGCATCAATAACTGTTAAAAGTGGCAGGCACACTCCGTGTGCCGTTGAGCCCTTGGCAGACGGCACTTGGAAAGTGCCTGCTACTTTGACGGAGACAGTTATTGATTCGCCAATTCTAAAGGGGCATCCAACGCGAGCAAGCGCGGGCAAGTGTACATTGCCGGCAACAGAAGCCGTGGGTATGCTACCTCGGCAATGCAAATCGTGCCCCGGAGCTGCGACAACCAATTTCATCGTGGGAGGTACACATGGGTGTGATGATCTGCCCGACGTGTTCCAAGCGTTTCAATGTCAGTGACGCGCTGGCGGGAAGAAGCATGACTTGTCGAGATTGCCGGTCGATTCTTGTGCCGGAGTCGCCGCACGCGCAATCTGCGGTGGCCGCGCCCCGCAACGACCCTATCATCACATTCACCTGCGGGAGTTGCGGCACGACCCTCAAGGTGCCAGGCCACCAGGGAGGCAAGGCGGGAAAGTGCCCAAGATGCCAAGGCGCCCTGGTTGTACCCGTGGCGGCGGCGTTCGCGAGCAGTTCCCCCCAACCCGCGCCAGCACCCGTGATGCCTCCCCACCACTCTTCCCCACACCAGGAACACGCGTCCTACCAGGTTTCGTTAAATGACGACGCTCCAAGTTCGCCGCCCGGCGGTTACCCGGCAATGCACGTGGAAGCACCAGCTCCCGCCGCAGGATATTCGCGCCGGGGCGGGATCACCCAGCCGTATCTGGCCAACGGGCGTTCGGGGCAGATGGGCGCTATTCCGTTCGTGGTGCTGGGCATCATGCTGCTGCTTGGTTTTCTGCTGCCAGTGGTGGTAATGCGCCCTAATTACGGTTCGAGTTCAAGCCTCCGTGTGGAGTTCATTAATTTCACGGGACTGGCCGAGCCCGATGTGCCGGTCGTGCTCAAAATCATGTTGATATACCCCGCGCTGGCGGGAATCGCCGTGCTGTGCGTGGGCTTGGCGGTGCGGGGCATAGGGCGGGGCATCCCCATGATGTGCATCGGCATGATGCCGCTGCTGATTCTTATGGGTGCCGATGAGGTCCAGGAGATATTCCGGAGCTTGCCGCAAGAATTCATCGGGACGGGAGTCGCGGTGGTTATCGCGCTGCTGGGATGGCTGGGGCTCTTCGCCGGCGGCGTGGCGCTGCGCTACCAGAAAACGTACCGCGCCGCGGCGATCACGGCCGGCGTGGGCGGGGGGTTATACCTGCTCCACCTGTTGATACCTGTCACTTCGGAGTTACGCGGACACACCACCATCCCGCTGATTCAGCCTTTCATGTTGCTGTCGGATTTGTCGAACTCCCGGGGCCATATACAGGGGAGCGCCTTATTCTTCATACTGTTTCAGATCGCGCAAATGGGCTGCATGATTGCCGCATCCATCGTCGCCTTGCGCTTTACCTTCATCGCGGATTTGCGCGGTCGCGCCACAGGGCTGTCGTTCCTGCTGCTCCTTGGCGCCCTGGCGTGCGGCGCCTTATCGGTTCTGGGGGCGTTGTTTGGGTTGTTTTCCGAGGCTTCGCGGGCGGCGGAAGCGATTCCCACCCTATTCACCGCACTGCTCAAGATGGGCTGCTGGATCGGCGGCCTGATGTTTCTGGTGCCCTTTGGCTTGGCGGACTTGCTGCTGGCGGTCCATCCCCAGCGCCCGGAACCACAAGGCTTCCCGGTGGCGACATTGTCATTGGACTAAATCCGTTTCACGTACCCGGGCGGGGGCGGCGCCACGTGGTGCCAACACCCTCGTCGACGGTGTGATAGCCCACGCGCTTGGGGGCGCGCCCAGCGCTTGCCCCGCGGCCATTTCCGCTCGATACTCCCGTCTTGAGGCACTTTGGTATCACGCACCCGCGCGGCGGGTGTTGCATCCCCTACCCGGAGGTTTGCGTGAATATTTGCGTCATCGGCGGGGCCGGCTACATCGGTTCTCATGCGGTCAAGCTGCTGGTCGAAAAGGGGCATCAGGTCACCTGCATCGACAATCTGAGCAACGGCCATCGCGCCGCCGTGGACACCCGGGCGCGCTTCCACGTGGCGGATTTGGCCAACACCTCCCAGATTATCGACATTTTCCAGCGCGAAGCGGTGGAAGCCGTCATGCATTTTGCCGCCTCCGCCTATGTCGGCGAGTCCGTCACCGACCCGCGCAAATATTACCGCAATAACGTCTCCAACACCGTCAGCATGCTCGACGCCATGCATGCCGCCGGCATTAAAAAGCTCGTGTTTTCCTCCACCTGCGCCACCTACGGCATGCCCGCGCATATGCCCATTACCGAAGATTTCCCCCAAAACCCCATCAACCCCTACGGCACCAGCAAGCTCATGGTCGAGCGCATCCTGTTGGACACCGCCCGTGCCGAGGGGTTGGCCTTCGCCGCCCCGCGCTACTTCAACGTCGCCGGCTGCGCCCCCGACGGCACCCTGGGTGAGGACCACCGCCCCGAACCCCACATCATCCCCGTGCTCCTCCAGGTCGCACTCGGCAAACGCCCCCACATGGACCTCTTCGGCACCGATTACCCCACCAAGGACGGCACCTGCGTCCGCGACTACATCCACGTCTGGGACCTTGTCGAAGCCCACCTCGTCCTCCTCGAAAACCTCAAGCCCGGCGCCCGGGGGGGGGGCCTCTTCTACAACCTCGGCGTCGGCCGCGGCTACTCCAACCGCGAAATCATCCAGTCCGTCGAGCGCGTCACCGGCAAACCCATCCCCATCAAGCAAGCCCCCCGCCGCCCCGGCGACCCCCCGGAACTCTACGCCAACCCCGCCAAAATCAAGGCCGACCTCGGCTGGTCCGCCCGCTTCACCGACCTCGATGAAATCGTCCGCACGGCGTGGAATTGGTTCAGCAAACACCCCAATGGCTACGCCTGAATTCCTTGTATTTGGCTTGACTCTGAGCGGCGGTTAGAATCTCTGGGTGTATTGCACCCTTTTACCAACTATGAGGTCGGGATGCTCAATTCGCTTGGTATTCAAGATCTTCGCGGCATACGAATGGGCCAACTGAGAGGCTTCACGGAACTCAATGTCATCGTTGGTCCCAACAATTCAGGCAAAAGCACCATTTTGGATGCGATTTATCTTGGAGCCAATCCCAATCCTGTAAGGGCGTTGGATGAACTACGGACACGCCGCGATATTTTGGAGGCGGGTAATTGGTTGGTT
>CAIPTQ010000074.1 GCA_903868035.1 uncultured Phycisphaerales bacterium | reverse complement strand
GGCAAGCTGGTCCCCGAGCATGCCGGCGGCGCGGTGCTGGCGACGGGCGCGGCCATGAAAAACGTCTTCATCGTGCAGCGCGACGTGTGGGGCACGCCCATCCGCCACACGCTGGCCGCCTCGGCCCATTGGGAATTGTGCCAGGTGGATCCGAGCCGGCCGGACTTGCAGGAGGCGTGGATGCTGCGGAATGTGGTCACGCAGGACGACATGGGGCGGAACCCCGACGCCAGCAAGTTCGCCGCGGCACCCCGGGCGACGGGGGGGCTGACGCCCGAGCAGATCGACCTGATCCTCTCGAAGAAGGCGGTGGATTACCTGTCGAGCGCCCGCGTACACGAACTGGCCCGGTACAGCCCCGACGTGAACAAGCCGCTGCTGTACAAGATCATGCATTTGCGGTTCACGCAGCCGCTGATGAACGTGATCATGCTGCTGATCGGAATCCCGTTCCTGCTGACGCGGGAGCCGAACCGGCTGGTGATCAACATGTTCTGGTGTACGGCGGTGTCGGGTATTATTTTTGTGGCGACGTTCGTGATGTTCCAACTGGGGGGGACGCAGATCAACCCGCTGTGGGCGGCGTGGCTGCCGGTGCTGATATTTGGGCCGTTCGCGCTGGTGATGCTGGATACGATTAAGACGTAGGGGGGGCAGTTTTCAGTGGTCAGGTGGGCATGCCGGTGGCGACGTTGTGGATGATGTGCCAGAGGCGGTCGAGTTGGCCGCGGTTGATGACTTCCAGGGGGGTGAGGGGATCGAGGTAGTCGTTGGTGCGTTTCATCCAGGGGCCGACTTCGGCGGCGGGCATGAGCTGGGCGAGGGCCAGATAGAGGCGATGGAGTTCGTTCAGGCGGATGAGCACGGCGGGGTTGGGCGTGCGGCCCTTCTTCCAGAGAATCAGGGAGCGCGGGGCGCAGTTGAGAAGCTGCGTGGCCAGTTGAATCTGGTTGAGCTGGAAACCGTTCTGCAGACGGTCGATTTGCGTGTGCCAGGGCTGGGCGACTGCGGGGGCGGACTGAAGCGCCAGGCGGCCGGGGACGCGGGCGGACAGGGTGCGGGTCTTGGGGCGAGGTTTGAGGGTGGATGGGCGTTTGGTGGCGGTAGGCATGGCGAGGCTCCTTACACACCATTATCGACAGGAGGGGGTGGCGAATCAAGCAGGTATGCGCAATTTTGCGCTTACCTCAAGTGGTTATGGAAGGAGGAATTCCTTGCCGTGGATTTCCAGGGTGGAGTTGGGGGTGAGGTTATCGCGGAAGATGACGATATTGTGGAGGGCGGGATTTTGGGCGGAGGGGATCATCAGGGCTTCTATCAAATGGGTGGCGGCGAGGCGTCCGAAGGCTTGGGCGCGCAGTTCGGGGCTGCCATCGGTTTGGGCGGGGTGGGGTTCGGCGAGGAAGGGCTCCAGCGGCATGGCGAGGGCGGCGGCAAGGGCCGGGTTCCGGAAATCCAGAACCCGCGTCAGCACGGCAAGGAGCGTGATTTGTATGATAGGACGATGACGGGCAACGGAGATCCCAGCTTTGTGGCGCTGGGCGGCCCACTCGGTCAACGCCAATTCTGGGTCAAGGCAGGCGTATATCGTGGCAATGCCGGGCGGATTCCAGCGGCCACCCCAACGTGCCGCACCCTGGCCGGAAAGGATGGAGGCTTGATTGGCATAGGGCGCTTCGGCCAGGCGGAAGGCATCGCCAGCCCAGGGAGCGGCCAAGGGAAGGCAGTTGCGCAGGGCGATGTCGAGGGTGTGGGAATCGGGATGTGGCGTGAGGTGCATGTGCTTCCCCAAGAAGATGACGTGGGATTTTGGGGGATGAGGCGGAGGAAGGCAAGTGGGGGGGGATTTGATTTGAGTTTGACCGCTGTGGGCGGCGTGGCTGCCGGTGCTGATCTTTAGGCCCTTTGCGCTGGTGATGCTGGGTACGATTAAGACGTAGGGGGCAGTGGTCAGTTGACAGTGGTCAGGTGGGCATGCCGGTGGCGACGTTGTGGATGCCACTGGGATCACTTCTCCAGCGCATTATCTTCGGCACGATCGCGCGGCAAGGCGGCGTAATACTTCCCCTCTATCTGGGCCACAAATTGCCGAGCCTCCGTGAGCGAATACCCATAGCACTGGCGCGCGAGCTTCGTCGCGTCCAGGATCTCCCCCTGTTCCACGTATTCGATGATCTGCTGTTCCATCTTCTTCTTGTCGGCATCCGATCCGGTAAAGTCATTCCGCTCTGTCTCCTTCGATTGCACCGGAATGTCCGTGCCCAACAAGCGAAGGACCTGCTGGAGCGACGGCGCCACCACGCTGTACTTCCCGAACCATTCCACGCGCACCACGTCGTCGCTCGTCACGCTTACCGGGATGTCCGAGGTAACCTTCCAGCCGTGCCGTTGGCGCGGCGCACTGGCCGTTGTGATGCACGATTTCAGTGGCTCCAGGTCCACGTCGCGGGGCTTGAGTTCCAGCCAGGTGCTCGAAGTGTGTACGTCTGCGCCATCGGCGTCGCGCACCTTGATGACCTTGCGATAGGAACGAACCCACTCGATTTCCTTGTGTTGAAATTCGACGACGAAAACCCGCATCGGATCGGCACCGAGCGGAGGCCCGATCTTGATGAGAATCCGTTGCCCGTAGAGGCGCAAAACCCAATTCGCGGCGGTAAACGCACCCAGGCACTTCCTCACCAACGGCAGTGCGATCATGGCGGTGCCGACGACCGCCACCCACCCGATCCACGGTGGAACCACGCCGTGAACAAAAAGGAAAATAACGCCCCCCATCAGGAGCGCAATAATGATCGCACCCAGGATCGCCCAAAGCCGCGACTGACGGAAGACCACGTCATCGGGAAGGACCGGAGCGAGTTCGAACGGGTAGATTCGCATGGGGAGCATCATATACCTGAACGGGAGGCACGTCGCCAGCAGCCACCGGGCCGGCGACCGAAGAAGTGAATGGTTTACTGCGGTTAGTGGTTAGTGGTCAGGCGTTCATAGGTTACAAATTCCATGTTGGGGGCTGGTTCGCGGCTGAGGGTGCGCCACTGGGATTGATCCCAGGCGGGGAAGTAGGTGTCGCCGTGAAAGGTGCCGTCCCCCTCCTGCACGTAGGTGATATACAGGCGGTGGGCGAGGAGGAGGGCTTGGGCGTAGATCTGGGCGCCGCCGGCGATGAAGCATTCGGTTTCGCCGGCGGTTTGGGCGCTGGTGAGGGCGGATTCGAGGGAGGTGAACCATTCGACGCCGGCGATGGCTGGCGGGGCGGGGTTGTGAGTGATGATGAGGTTGCGGCGGCCGGGGAGGGGTCGGCCGATGGAGGCGTAGGTTTTGCGGCCCATGATGAGGGCGTGGCCGAGCGTCAGTTGCTTGAACCGCTTCAAATCCTCCGGCATATGCCAGGGGAGGCGTCCGGCGGCGCCGATCAGACGGTCGGGAGTCATGGCGACGATGAGGGAAATCAGCATGGGGGGTCCGTGGAGAAGACAGAAGAAAGAAGCAAGAAGCAAGAAGGCAGAAGACGGAGGTTAGACGGCTACTTTGAACTGTATGGGCGGATGGGGATCGTATCCCTCCACCGTGAAATCCTCAAACCGCAACTCCCGCATCGGTTTTTTCGCGATGACCAGCCGGGGCAGCGGCCGGGGTGTGCGTTCCAATTGCGTCTTCAGCCCCGCCACATGGTCGTATGCCGCCATCGGCGTGCCGGCGTCCGCACAGTAGATGTGGGCGTCGATGATGGTGTGGGCGAAGTGGCCGACTTCCAGGCCGACTTCCTGGGCGAGCATCTGGGTGAGGGTGGCGTAGCAGGCGAGGTTGAAGGGGATGCCCAGGGCGATGTCGCCGCTGCGCTGGGTGAGGTGGCAGTTGAGCCGGCGGGGCTGGCCGGTGGCGTCCGCCGATACGTTGAAGGCGAAGGTGTAGTGGCAGGGGGGCAGCTTGCTCTTTTCGGCATTCCCCGGCTCCCATGCCGTCACCACCAGCCGGCGGGAGAACGGATTGCGTTTGATCTCGTCGATGACGTACTGAATCTGGTCGATCTCCTCCACCGCCGCCGTGTACTCCCCCGTCTGGGCGACCGGCGCGTGGGACTTTTGGACGGGGTGCGGGAACCGCCGCCAGTAGCGCCCGTAGGCGGTCTCAAGGTCGCCCTGGTCATCCGCCCAGGCGTCCCAGATTTTGGTCACCTTCCGCAGGTTCCGGATGTGGTCCTCGCCCGAGAGATACCACAGCAGTTCATGCAGGCACGAGGTGTAATTGACCTTTTTGGTCGTCAGCAGCGGAAACCCCGCCGCCAGATCGACCTTGTAGAACGCCCCGAAATAGGCCAGCGTGTCCACGCCGGTGCGCGAGGGCTTGCGCACGCCCTGCTCGAGCACCTGGCCAACGAGTTGAAGATATTCCCGCATCCATGAGGCTCCGTAAGACTCCGTGAGAAAAGGGCGATTCTATCGCACGTTGCTCGCGTGTGCCATGCATGGCGCGCTCCGCGATACTCCTTCGGGTGCATGACAGAATCGGCGGCCAACGGAACCCGTAGCGTAAGCGAGGTGGGGTGACCGTTCCCAACGACCTCTGGAGCCTCGCGCAGGCGCCGCAGGGACTTTCGTATGCGAAAGATGGTCCATCGCCTGCGCGAAGAAACCACCCGCCTGAATGTACGCAACTCCACCTCGCTTACGCTCCGGGTACTGTTTCCGGCGCACAGTCGCATTCAGACCGCATTCTCCCTAAAATACCCCACTTCCTACGCTTCCCTTGATGAGGAATACATGCGCAGAGTCGTTATCACCGGTGTCGGCGCCATCAGCCCCCATGGGATCGGCACCCCAGCCTTCTGGAATGGCCTTCTGGAAGGCAAATCCTCCATCACGCCCCTCACCCGCTTCGATCCCTCGGCCTTCGCGTCGCGGGTCGCCGGCGTGGTGCCTCCGTATAAGACCACGGACTATGTGCCGCGCAGTTATCGCAAGTCCACCAAGATCATGGCCCGCGACATCGAACTGGCGGTCATCGCCGCCGATTTTGCCGTGCGCGACGCCAAACTGATCACCAAGGGCACGGCGGAGGGCGCGGTGGAGGCGGACCTGACGGCCAAGGGCTGGTTCCGGCCCAACCCGGCCCGCATGGGCTGCAACATCGGCGCGGGGCTGATCTGCACCGACCTCAACGAGCTTACCGAAGCCATGGCCGAGGCCCGCAACCCCGACAACAGCTTCAATTTTGCCGCCTGGGGCCGCTCCGAAGACCCCGCGAAAACCTCCGGCATGGAAAAACTCACGCCCCTGTGGCTGCTCAAATACCTGCCCAACATGCTCTCGTGCCACGTTTCGATCATTCACGACACCCAAGGCCCATCCAATACGATCACCTGCGCCCAGGCTTCCGCGGGCCTGGCCCTGGCCGAGGCCACGCGCACCATCCAGCGCGGCCAATCCGACCTGGCGCTGGTCGGCGGATGCGAGTCCAAGGTCCACGCCATGGGCCTGATGCGCTGGAGCCTGCTGCATCGGCTCAACAGCACGAGCAACGACAATCCGGCCGCCGCCTGCCGGCCGTATGACCAGGCCGCCGCCGGGGTGGTGCTG
>CAIPTQ010000073.1 GCA_903868035.1 uncultured Phycisphaerales bacterium | reverse complement strand
GCATCCAGGGGCGCTCGGCCTATCAATTCATCGCACAGAGCCTCGCCTGCACGTTCAAACGCCTCCCCACGCCTCAGCTATTACCTGCGGGGCCTTGAGAAGTGTGAAGGGTTACCTCTCACGTAAGGCTGGTTTCTGCGAGAAGGTTAGCCAAAACGGCGTAAACGAACCAATCGCTGCTTTCTACGTCATCCTGGCTATGGCGGATTGTCTCTTGCGAAGACGGCTCCAGCTCTCCTCCGCGATTGCGGCTGACCTGGTGCGAGTTTTGAATGCGCCTTCCATCAACCGTTCGTGCCCTGCCGAGCCCGAATACCTCTTCGCAATCCTCAAGCAATTGGAGCGAACAGTTGAACCACCGGCGACTGGGACACTGCGCACGCAGCTCATCAAGCTGCACTGGAGACTTTCTCGTCCCATTGATAAGACTCCCTGGAAACGCAACAAGAAGACGGGGGTTCCCAAGAGGCACCAGAACGCCTGTATGCGAATCAACCGTCTCCTTGGGATAATGGCGATTCCCCCGTCAACCTGAACAAACCTCCGGCTTACGCGTATACTTCCGTGAGATCCATTCGCATCTGCCAAAGGTACACATGTTTCTTGCCGGTTGCCTGCTGTTTCTCTGTTCTTTTTTCATTAGCGTAGCGGGCACGCTTCTGGCGCGGCGGTATGCGCGGCGGCTGGGGCTGATGGACGATCCGGGGCACCGGAAGGTGCATACGGTGGCGACGCCGCGGAATGGGGGGATTGGAATTTTCTGGGGGTTTGCGTTGCCCTTGCTGGCGGGCACGATTGCCATTCTGCTGGTCACGCGCGGCGACGGCGCGAACGTCGAACATATGGTGCTGCTGGGCTATCGCGTTCCGGAGAGCATGCTCCGGCACTTGCCGGGGATGCGTGCGCATATGCCGCTGGCGCTGCTGCTGCTGGCGGCGACTCTGGGCATCCATATCCTGGGCCTGCTGGACGACAAGAAGCCCATGGCGCCATGGCCCAAACTCATCGCGCAGCTCGGCATTGCCGCAGTACTGGTCTTGGTCGGAGAATATGCCGATCCCGTGCGCGGCGGGGCGTTCCGCGTGCTCACGTCGCTGGGCTTTGTGCCTTCGGCGATCATTTCCATCCTGTGGATTGTGGCGCTGACCAACGCCTTTAATTTCCTGGACAACATGGATG
This sequence comes from uncultured Phycisphaerales bacterium, assembly GCA_903868035.1. Next base: position 5,138 of record CAIPTQ010000073.1, on the reverse strand, counting down.
GGCTGTCGGCGGGAGTGGCGTTTATTTGTGCGGCGATGTTCCTGATCGCGGCGTGCTTTAATCAGCAGTGGTTCGTGGCAGCGCTGCTGCTGCTGTTCATGGGTTCGACGCTGGGATTCCTGTGCTTCAACTTTCCGCCGGCGTCGATCTTCATGGGTGATGGCGGCTCGATGGTGCTGGGGTTTGTGCTCTCGGTGCTGACGATTCGCACGACGTATTACGATGCGGGCAACCCGGAGGCGCCGCACCATTGGTATTCGGTGTTCATGCCGCTGTTCGTGATGGCGGTGCCGCTGTATGACCTGGTGATTGTGACGGTGCTGCGGGTGGCCCGGGGGCGTTCACCGATGACGGGGGACACGAATCATTTTTCGCACCGGCTGACGCGGCATGGGTTTTCCAAGCGCTCGGCGGTGTTGATCATCTATGCCGTGACGTTCGCCACGGGTTTTTCCGCCCCGCTGCTGGCACGCGTGGATGACGCGGCGGCGCTGCTGGTGGCGGGGCAACTGGCGGCGGTGCTGGTGGTGATCGGGATTCTCGAACGCGTGGGGGAACACACGCAGTGAACGCGGCCGCCGTGCCATCCTCGTTTCCCCGCTGGGCCGCCGGGCTGCTGCTCACGGCACTGCTGGTGCTGCTGGCGTTCCGCTTGACCGCTTCGGAGTCGCTGCGCGAGACGCTGGCGCAGAAGACCGCCGCCCTGGCGCAGGAAGCCGCGCCGAAAACCGCGGACAGCACTGACCTCGTTCCCATTGTCGGCCCGGTGTTTACTGCTTTCTACGCGGCGATTACGTGGCTGCTGGCGGGCGCAGCAACGCTGCTGGCGGCTCGATACGGGGCTCTGAGCCTGTGGCGGTTGGGGCAACTGGGGTTGATGCTGGCGATACTGGGTCTGGCGCTGGGATCGACTTTTCATGCGGCTAATCGGTTCAACGCCCTGATCGGCACGGTGGACCTGGCGGCATCCCTGGGCGCGGCGTGGATTGTGCTACTGGTGTGCCACGAGCGGCTGCTGGGCGACCGCGGCCGCCAGGCAATCATCGCGGCGCTGGTGGCGATCCTGATGCTGGGGGTGGCCAAGGGGCTGATGCAGTATTTTTGGGAATTCCCCGATACCCTGCAGATGGTGCAGAAAAATCCCGACCAGGAGTTGCGCAAGAATGGCATCGATCCGGAGGACTTTACGCAGAAGACGCTGTTCATGGCGCGCCTCAAGAGTGCCGAGGTCTCGGGATACACCATGTCGAACGTGTTTGCCACACAGATGATCGCATACGTGGCGCTGCTGGCGGGGCTGGCCGTGGCGGGGCTGGTCATGCTGAAACCGCCGCCAGCGCCACAGGGCAAATCGCGGGGACGGCATGCGCTGGAACCGGCTCGGAGTGGCGGGGGTGACGGAGGGGTGCAGATACCCTTGCATGTGCTGGCGCTGGGGGCGGTGGGACTGCTGCTGCTGGTGGGGTTGGCGATTCTGCCTTTGACGGACTCCAAAGGGGGCTGTGCGGCTGCGGCGCTGGCGGTGGGGGCGGTCGTGGTGGGCGGCTTTTTGCGAAAGCAGGTGGAGAGGCGGCGGAAGCTGTTGCTCGCCGCGCTGGCGCTGGCGGCGGTGCTTTTGCCGGCGGCGGTTCTCGGCTACGGCCTGACGCATCACGGCCTGCCGTCGAAATCGCTGCTGTTCCGCTGGCAGTATTGGACGGGAGCGGCGCCGATGATCCAGGGGCATCCGGTGTGGGGTGTGGGCTTCAATAATTTCGGGGACTATTATCTGCGGTTCAAGTTGCCCTCCGCGCCGGAGGATGTGAAGGATCCGCACAGTTTCTTTGTGCGCTTGGCTGCGGAAATGGGCCTGCCCGGGACGCTGGCGATCGGGGCGCTGCTGTTGTGGCTGCTGCACGGGGCTTTGAGGCGGAGGGTGGTGACGGATGCTAGCACGGGGAGCGCGGACGTTTCAAAACTAGACGTGGGAAACCCGGGGCTTGGTCAGGCGTTGAAATTTGCCGCCTTGGGGGCGGCGGCATGGGTGCCGCTGCATTTTCTCGCGGAAACTCCTGTTGAATACAACGTCATCGTCACGCTCTTGCTGGCGGTTACGACGTGGGCGGTGTTCGCGGCGGTGCTGGCGCTGTTTGCCGCACTGCGGGCGGAGGCCACGCGATATATTGTGCTGGCGGGGGTGGTGGCGGCGCTGGCGATGCTGCTGTACGACCAGATCAACATGGCGTTGGTGACCGGGCCGGTGGCAATGCTGTTTTGGATATTACTGGCATTGGGCGCTGCGCAAGATACCAAACCGGGTCAATTTAAAATCAAAAATCAAAAATCAAAAATCATCCCGCCCCTGCTCGCCTCCCTGCCCCCCTTCGCCGCGGGCCTGGCGGCCCTGGCGGCCCTGGCGCTGCCCCTGGCCGGCGGGTCATGGCCGGCGGACCCGGCTACACATGAGTATATGTATATTAAGCACAAAAACGCGGGTGACGTCGAAAAGAACCCGCAAATGAAAGCGGGCGCTTACGCGCAGGCGCTGGATTCGCTCGATGCCGCCATCGCACGGGCGCCCAACAGCATCGAACTCCGGCTGGAGCGCGTGACGCTGCGGCGCGAGGCGCTGCACCTGCCGGTCGCCGGGGAAATCCGCCAGATTCTCACGTTGGGCCGCGCCAGCGCCGGCCTGCGCCTCATGCTGGCGCTGCCTGAAACCGACCTGCCCGCCGCCGAGCGCAGCGCCCTGTTGGAGGAGGCCCTGGCGTTGGATGCGCAGTTGCCGGCAGACGAAGTCAAACGACTCACGCCGGAGCGAATCCGGGAAATCAATGAAGCTGTCGTGCGATTGAAACAACAGCCCCCGTGAGCCGGGCGGCGGAATTACATGCCGTAGCGGATGACGTGCGTGCCGACGGGTCCGCCGATGGCCTCCTGCACGGAGACGGGGGCGGTGACGATCAGCTTGCCGTCGTAGTATTTAATGACGGCAGTCCCGCCTTTGTCCGACCAGATGTTGGGGCGGATGATGGATTTGATGAGATCGACGAGTTCCTGGCCTTTTTGTTCGGAGGTTTTCTGGTTGGTGTTGGTGTTGCCGGCATTGCCGTAACCGCCCATACCGCCGTAGCCGCCGCCCATGTTGCCGCCGTAGCCGCCATAGCCACCGCCGTAACCGCCCATGCCGCCGGTATTGCCGTAACCGCCCATGCCGCCGGTGTTGCCGTAACCACCGGTGTTGCCGTAACCACCGGTGTTGCCGTAACCACCGGTGTTGCCGTAACCACCGGTGTTGCCGTAACCACCACGGACGCCCATGCCGCCCATGCCTCCCATACCCATGCCGCCCATGCCACCGCCATAACCGCCCATGGAACCAGAAGTTGTGAGCGGGTTATCGACCATGACCAGGTCGGTGACGACGTAGATTTTGGTGACGAGGATTTTGTCGAGTTCTTCCTGGCTGGTGATCTGGATGATGTTGGACTCGACGCTGATGGACAACGGGGCGTTGGGAGAGGCCTGGCTGAGGACGAGGGAGAGAATTTTGCGGAGCGTTAACTCCTTGAGGCGCATGGTGATAGCGGTGTCGCGGGTGACGCCGGCGGCTTCGAGGGCGGGCCAGTTGACGATGAGGTTGGAGTTGGAAAGGTTGCGGAGGAAGTCGATGACTTTGGCGAGGGGGACGGCATCGAAGTCCACTTGATTAATCACTAAACCCAGTGCCTGACTGGGGTTATAGACGGGGGTGGGGGAGGCGGCGCCGAGGAGGAGGGAGGCGGCGAGGGTGAGAATAGCCGCTGTGCAAGCCAGACGTGAGGATTTCATGGAAATTACCTCTCGAAAGCGCTTAAGTGGAAGCGGGACAAGGGTTTCGGCACAACGGCGAAACGACCGCCGCACTGATTATACATCTGTGATAGACCCGGAAGCGAGAGGAAAGCGAGGGGGATTATGGGATTTTCGGACGGATAAATTCCGACAAAAAGCGCCCCTTTGGCAGCGCGTTGGAACGTGTATGACGCACGAAACCCCGCGTGCGCTCCACGTCCGACGCACGAAAACCTGTGTCCGATGCACGTCCGACGCATCAAACACCGAATTCGCGCACCCCGTAAACGGTCAAAAATGCCCTTTAGGGGCCTTTTTTGGCCCGGGCGGTGACCTCCACTTGGGCGAATCTTTGGGCGAAGGAGTCGCGCCAGAAATCCTTGAAGGCGTTTTGCAGTTGCTCGGCATCGGGGGCGAGGGGGTCGCCCTGGGGCGGGTTGTATTGATGCGCGAGAGCGGCGTGGTCGGCGGCGCGCAGTTCTTTTATCATATCGACATGTATTAATATTGATTTTCCCGGGAGCGTTTCGATCATGCTGGTGTGGTAGGCGGGAAGGGCGGTAAGTTGTGCGAGGAGCGTTGGGGGATCGCCGGCGGCGAGGACGGCGCGGCGGGCGCGGAGGAGGGCGGGGTGGTTGTCGATGAGGGCGGATTTGATGAGGTCGCCGAGGAAGGGGTTGCGGAGGGCGGATTGGACGGGGTCGAATTTGAGCATGCCGGGGGTGGTGAAGGGGTTGATGGGGTCGAAGAGTTTGCCGGCGTCGGTGGTGTAGAGTTCGGGGAGGATGGACATGCGGCCGAGGGCGGATTTTTTGGGGCCGCCGTCCGAACCGGGTTTGTCAATCCAGAGGCGTTGGCCATCGGGGGAGACGACGAAGCGCATGAAGCGGGCGGCGAGGTCGGCGTGGGGGGCACCTTTGAGGAGGGCGATGGGGTCGGAGTCGAGGGATGTGCCGCCGTTGGGGATGATGTAGGCGGCGAGGCGGGGGCCGGCGCGGGAGATTTGGAGGCGGCCGTAGAAGTCGATGCAGATGCCGGCGAGGGCTTCGGCATTGGCGACGTCGTCGGCGGGGTAGGAGCCGGACTCGCGGACGAGGGCGGCGTTGGCGAAGAGCTGGACGAGGAGGGGCCAGCCTTGGTCCCAGCCGTGCTGCTGGAGGATCATTTCGTAGGAGGTTTTGACGGAGCCGGATTTGGCGGGGTCGGCGAGGGAGAGCTGGCCGAAGTAGGCGGGGTCGGCGAGGTCGGCCCAGGCGGCGGGGGTGTGGAGGCGCGGGTTGAGGGCGGAGAGTTCGGCGAGGCGGTCGGGGTTGATTTCGATGCCG
>CAIPTQ010000072.1 GCA_903868035.1 uncultured Phycisphaerales bacterium | reverse complement strand
CGCCCCAGCCGCCGACGGCCTCTTGGCTCCCGCCCCCACCCGCCACCCCTCCCTCTTCCTCATCTGGCTGATCCTGGCCGTCGAAATGCTGGCCAATCTGGCGCTCCAACTGCCCGCCGTCGCCGACTTCCAGAAATTCGGCTTCTACGATGAAGGCTCCTGGCTCCGCTTGGATGCCATCGTCGCCCAGGGGGCCGTGCCCACGATCGACATCGGGTACTCCTATGGCATGCTGCCCTTGCTGCTGGGGCGCGGCTGGTTCACCCTGTTGGGTCGCACCCCGATGGCCTTCATCGGGTTTGTCACCACGTGCAATATCCTGGCGGCCTGGGGCTTGGCGCGTATCCTGCACACCACCGGGGCTTCGCGGTGGCGGCTCGTGGCGGCGATGATCCTGCTGCCGCTGGCGATCTTCCCCAACAACTACAGCCTCATGCATCCGCTGGAGATGCTCTTTGTCGTTTCCGCCCTGGCGCAACTGGCCCGGGGACGCCATGGCATGGCCCTGACCTGCGCGACGCTGGCCGTGCTGACCAAGCCGTCCATGGGCTACGTGCTGGGCTTCATTGTGCTGGTGATGGGACTGCTGGCGATTTATCGCAACGGTAGAACCACAACGAACACCCCGGACGAAACACCAAGCAGCCCGCGTCCACGCACCAAGTGGTTGCCCAAACTTGTATGGATGCTCCTGCCGCCCCTCCTCACGGCGATGGTGGTGCTGGGCTGGCAAGTCTACGCCGTGGGCTGGAAGCCGGCCTTCGCCAATATCATCCCCCTCAAGGCGGCCAAAAGTTATGCGGACATGAACTTCGGCATCTTCCATGCGGGCCTCAAGTTCTGGTTGAATGATGGAACCAATACGATCGGGCGATCACCATTGGTCGAAATGCTGATCCATTACACATTCCGGCCGGCGACGTATTGGATCCTGGCCACGCTAACGCTGTGGGGGCTGGGACTGGTGGCCCTGCTGCGCCTGGCGCAAGGCCGCCGCATCCGGCCCCATGACGCCCTGCTGGCCACCCTCGCGCTGCTGCATGCCGCCTTCGTCTTCCTCTTTTATGCCTGGGACGGTTCCTGGACCTATTACGCCTACCTCCCGATGCTCGGCTTACTGGTGGGACTACGTGGGCCGGCCTCGGTGCGTTATTTGAAGGTGATTCTGGTTGTCGCGGCCTTGGGGCAGTGCGAACGCATCGGCGACGGCCTCAGCCGCTGGCTGGGCACCGTCCACAACGCCCAAACCGGCGGCACGTGGGCCTATGCCGACGTCCTCGCGGAAGCCCAAAAGGCCCGCGCCCTGGCCGCGCAAAAATCCAGCCTCTTCCTCATCAACGGCACGCTGTCCACCATCTGGCCGGATGTCAAAACCCCGTCCTGCTGGTTCCTCTCCCCGGGCGTCCTCACCGAGAAGGAACTCCGCACGATTGTCGAGCAGATCGCCCACACCGACATCATCGTCCTCTACACGGACTATGACCAGCACCAGGAAGCCTGGAACTGGCCCGAACTCGACGCCCAGCGCGCCCGATTCGAGTTGCTCTGGGAAGACAAGCATTTCAAGGTGCTCAAACGCCGTGGCACGTGAAGGCTGTTTTTATACGATATACCCCTCAAAACTCCAAAACCGCCGCCACCACCCGCTCCTGATCCGCATCCGTCAGCGAATTATAGAACGGCAGCCGCAGCAGCCGGTCGCTCACGTCCTCGGCCACCGGACAATCACCCGGCTTGCCGCCGAGCTTCCGGCCCATCGTGGACAGATGCAGCGGCAGGTAATGAAACACGCTCAATATGCCCCGCTGTTTCAAATGGTCGATCAATGCCGTGCGCATCGCCAGCGAGGGCAGCAGCAGATAATACATGTGATACGCCTGCTCGCACTCCGGCGGAATGATCGGCCGGCGCGCCCCCTTGGCCGCCGCCCAGGCCGCCAGCTTTTCGTGATACCCATCCCAAATCCGCCGCCGCCGCCCCTGGATTTGCTCCCACGCCTCCAACTGCCCGCACAAAAATGCCGCCAGCACGTCGGACATCACATAGCTCGACCCCACATCCACCCACGAGTATTTATCGATCTGCCCGCGGAAAAACTGGCTCCGATTCGTCCCCTTCTCCCGCAGAATCTCCGCCCGCTCCGTGTACCGGGCATCGTTGATCACCAGCGCCCCGCCCTCGCCGCAGGTCAGGTTCTTGGTCTCATGAAAACTCTGCGTTGCCAACGGCCCGAACGTCCCCAGCGGCTGGCCCTTGTACCGCCCGAACAACCCGTGCGCGTTGTCCTCGACAAGCGCCAGGTTGTGCTTCTTCGCCAGGGCCAGCAGTGTGTCCATCTCGCAGCCCACCCCCGCGTAATGCACTGGCACCAGCGCCTTGGTCCGCGGCGTGATGAGCGCCTCGAGCTTCGTCTCATCCAGATTCAACGTGTCCGGCCGCACGTCGATGAACACCGGCCTGGCCCCACGCAGCACAAACGCGTTGGCCGTGGACACAAACGTGAACGACGGCACGATCACCTCGTCCCCCGGCTTAATATCCAGCAAGAATGCCGCCAGTTCCAGCGCATGCGTGCAGGATGTCGCCAGCATCACCTTCCGCGCCCCCAGCAGCTTCTCCAGCAGCCCCTGGCACCGCTTGGTGAACGCCTGGTCCCCGGCGATCTGCCCGATGCTGATGGCCTGAAAAATGTACTCCAGCTCGCGCCCCACCAGCGACGAGCGGTTAAATGGAATGTTCGTTTGATTCACTTGGTTCATCGATCCAACCCGCGCTTTCCTTGTTCCTACGCCAACGGCCCGGCCGTGGGGCCGATGGCCGACGAGGGCGTCGGCACCACTTCGTACCACTTGTGATAATACAACCCCACGCTCCGCGTCAAAAACCCGCACCGCTGATACATCCGCTGCGAGGCGATGTTCCGCCCCTGCGTCGCCACCCGCACCCATGCCGCGCCCCGCCCCGCAAACCACGCGCATGCCGCATGGCACATGACCTGCCCCAGCCCCTGCCCGCGCTGCTGCGCATCCACCCCCACCAGCCCGATCCGCCCCACGGCCGCCGCCTCCATTTTGCACGTCACAAATCCCGCCGGCACGCCTGACACCTCCGCCACCAGCATCGCGTCGGCAAACCCCCGGTAGCTCTCCCGCACCCAACGCGCATACAAATCATCGCATTGCGTCCGTGGAAAATGCCCGTCGGCATAAAACCGCGAATCCGTGAAGCTCGCCCGCGCGATCTTTTCCAATGCCGGCAAATCCGCCGCCGCCGCCACCCGCACCCGCGTGCCGGCGTGCGCCAAGTCCGCCACGCCCTCCAACTTCCGCTCAAAATCCACCCGCACGTCCACCAGCGCAAACCCCCGCTCCTCCGCACACCGGCTCGTCCCCGCATCGTCCGACCGCGCCAGAAAATACACACACCGCACCTTCTCCCTCCGGCACCAGGCGTCCACCGCCGCCGCCCGCGCCGCATCCAGCGCCTCCCCGCACACCCGCGCCACGCCAAAGCCGAAAAACGCGCTGTCCCACGGCAGCACCACGCACGGTTCGCTCGCATCGCTCATGGCTCCCCCCCCACGCGCCCCGCCACCGTATACGCCGGCCGCTCCAGCGACCGCTGGTGTATCCGCGCCAGATATTCCCCCATGATCCCCAGCGCGAACAACTGCGCCCCGGCAAAAATGGCGATGACCGACGCCAAAAAGGCGAATCCCTGGACCGGCGAGCTGGTCGTCATGTACCGCACCAGCACCAACGCCAGCACCGCCATCCCAAACGCCGTGAACGCAAACCCCACCATGCTCGCCACCCGCAGCGGCCAGGTGCTGAACCCCGTCATCATGTTGGTCGCGTGTACCATCAGCTTCCTGACCGTGTAATTCGACGTCCCCATCGTCCGCGGATCGTGCTGCACCGTGATGGCCGTGAACCGCGCCGTCCCCCACGTCAGCAGCACGTCAATCGACACCAGCGGGCTTTTGTAGTCGGCAAACGACTGCCGCAGGGCGGTGCGGAACGCGCGAAACGCGCTGATATGCCGCGCCGTCTCCGCGCCCATGGCGTTCTGCAGCACCATTTTCGTCAACTGCGACGCCAGGTCGCGCAACAGGCCGTGCCGTTCCTGCTGGGGCTTGCCGTACACCACATCAAACCCCTCGCCCAGTTTCGCCAGCAGCTTGGGGATTTCCTCCGGCGGATTCTGCAAATCATCGTCGATCGTCACAATCGTCCCATGCCGGGCCGCCCGGATGCCGCACAACAGCGCATTATGCTGCCCGTAATTCCGCATCAAATTGATCCCGTACACCCACTCCTTCCCCGCCGCCAGCCCCACGATCACCTCCCAGCTTTTGTCCTTGCTCCCATCATTCACCAGCACCACCTCAAAAGGCACGCCTTGCGCCCGCAACACCGGCTCGAGCCGCGCCAACAGCGGCCCCAAGCTCTCCTGGCTGTTGTACACCGGCACCACCACCGTGATCCCAGTCATGTCTGACGCTTCCGCCACTGACGTATCTCCATCACAAATATCAAGCCGGTGCCTCAAGCGCGCCGCCGGAATACACCTAAAATAGACGATCCCCACGGAAATCGCACGCGCAATCCCAGCGGCGTCTCCAGCGAAAACACCCCCCGCAGCATCCCGTTGACCGGCCCCCACGGCACCCTGTGCGTCCGCGCCAGCAGCTTCTTCACCTCCTCCGGCCCCATCTCCGCCGCCTTCCGCCGGCTCCTCATGCGGCTGGCCAGCAGCAGCGGACTCAGCAGAAACATGAAATACCGCGCCTCGATGAACTCCAGCCCCGCCTCCCCCGCCAGCCGCCGGAAGTCCGCCCGCGAATACCGCCGCACATGATGCACAATCTCATCGTTGTAGCTCCAGAAAAACTTCAAGGCCGGCGTCGTCACAAACAGCAACCCCCCGGGCTTGAGCGCCTGGCGTATCTGCCCCAGCACCTCCGCATCCTGCTCGATATGCTCCATCACATCCAGCAAAAACCCCACATCCCACCGCCCTCCACCCTCGCCTCCCCACGGCAGCCGCCGCAGATCAATCTGCACCCGCGCCACCCCCGGCCCCACCACCCCCGCGGCCATCTCCAGCGCCCGGGCCGACGAATCCGCCAGCGCCAGCTCCCCGAACATCCCCGGCGCCCGCTCGTTCAAATACCGCACCCACCCCCCGCATCCGCCCCCCAAATCAATCGCCGACAACCCCCGTCCGCCCCGCCCCCACCGCCGCTCGATCTCCCCCCGCACCGCCCGCAATAAAAACCGATGCCGCCCCGCATACCAGTAATGCCGCGCCTGCATCTCCAGCAGTATCTCAAACCACCGCGAATCGTATTCATCCTCCCGATGGGCCACCCCGCCGCCACCCGCCGCCGGGCCATCCTGCATCTGGTTCGTGCTCATGAGGCGAAACTATATCGCCCCCCCGCCCGAAAGTAACGCGCCTTTCCGCATCGCTCCCCCCCGATTATCATGTTTTCACTGGTGCGGGTGTTGAAATGCATCCGTGCCGGAATCATCCGTGGAAGGACACTCTTTCCCCGTCTTTTTTTGCGGGTTTCTCGGCGCATGCATGTCACCCATAAGGAACGCCCACGCGAACTCCGGTGGTATCACGCCGGGCCTATGCTCTATGGCGACTGGGGCACCTCGCGCTTCTACGTCCTGGGCCTGGCGTTCTACTTCGCCCTCTTTTCCTCCTTCTGGTACATCCTGGCCGTCGGCATCGTCGTCGCCGCCGTCGGCTGGGCCTACACCGTCGTCTGCCGGGCCTACCCCGACGGCGGTGGCGTCTACTCCGCCGCCCGCCAGATCAGCCCCCTGCTCTCCGTGATCGGCGCCCTCCTCCTCTTCGCCGATTATGCCGTCACCGCCGCCCTCTCCGCCTTCGACGGCATGCATTACATGGGCCTCCAGGCCGGCTTCTCCGTCAAGCTCGGTGCCTGCGCCTCCATCCTCATCCTGGGCTTCATCAACTACATCGGGCCCCGCCGCGCCGGCGCCTTCGCCCTGGTCATCGCCTCGGCCACCATCGTCCTGACCCTCATCCTCGTCGGCTTTTCCATCCCCCACCTGGGCGCCGGCTGGCATGCCATCCAGTCCCCCAAGGCGGACCTGGGCCATAACTGGATCACGCTGGTCAACGTCATCCTGGCGCTCTCCGGCGTCGAGGCCGTCGCCAATATGACCGGCATCATGGTCCTGCCCGTCGGCCGCACCAGCAAAAAATCCATCTGGCCCGTCCTCTGCGAGGTCGTCATCTTCAACCTCATCCTGGGCATCGCCATGCTGGCGCTGCCGGGCGTGCTGCGGCAGCGCAGCGGCCCGGCCTCCCCCGGCGAGTTCTCCCAACCCGCCGTCACCTACGAGGCCGCCGATAAAGAAATCGCCCAGTACCGCGACACCCACCCGGACTGGAACTCCACGGGCCGGCCCGCATACGACGCCCGCGAGGCCCAGATCGTCGCCGCCCACGGGCCCCACTCCACCGAGGCCGAAGAGGCCATGAAGAACAAGGTTCTCCGCGTCATGGGCGAAACCTACGTCCATCCCTGGTTCGGCGTGGTCTGCGGCATCGTCTTCGGGCTGCTCCTGGTCTCGGCCGTCAACACCGTCATCGGCGGCATGATGAGCGTCGCCTACGTCATGGCGCGCGACGCGGAACTGCCCCGCGTGTTCTCCCGGCTCAACCTCTTTGGCGTGCCCTGGGTGGGCCTGATCCCGGCCCTGCTGGTGCCCATCCTGCTGCTGTCGTTCTTTTCCACCCTCGAAACCCTTGCCGACTTGTACGCCATCGGCGTCGTGGGCGCGATCGCCATCAACCTCACGTGCTGCACGATCAACACCAAGCTGGCGGTGAAAAAATGGGAACGCCTGGCGATCGGCGCCATCGCCGCAGTGATGATCGCCATGGAATTGACGCTCGCGCTCCATAAGCCCGCCGCCCTGGCCTTCGTGACGATCATTCTGGCCATCGGCCTCACCGCCCGGTTCGGCACCAAGGCCTACCTGCGCGCCCGCGCCCGCGTGAAGGTTGCCCCGCCGCCGACGCCCGCGGATGTCCAGGGCGTGCCGGGGGCGGCCGCCAAGGCCCCGCTTCCTGCGCTGGCCTTCGGCACCCCCGCCGAGGAGCTGGACATGGGCAGGCCCCACGTCATGGTGGCCACGCGCGGCGGGGCGCGGATTTTGCAGTTCGCCTCCGAATATTGCCAGCAGCTTAACGCCATTTTGTTCGTCATTTACGTCCGACCCTGGAACGTGCAGTTCGCGGTCGAAAGCAGCGCCCCCAGACTCGAAGAGGACGCCCAGGCCCAAAACGTCTTCCGCATGGCCGAGGACGCCTGCAAGGCCAAGGGCGTGCAGCTCATCCCGATCTACGTCGTCAGCCGCGACGTCGCCGATTCGATCCTCGATTTTGCCGCCACCTACGACGTGCGGGCGCTCCTGATGGGCGTCAGCCGCCAGGGAACCCTGCTCCGGGCCTTGCGCGGCGACGTGCTGGCGGCCGTGGCCGATCAGTTGCCCCAGGATATCCCGCTGCTGATTCATGCTTGAGCAAGTGGGAACGGGGCGCATCCGCGTTATAATGAAATATCAGCAGGCAACTTTTTCGAGGGCTGTACGATGAAACGCGCACTGACACTTCTGGCCGCGGCACTGGTCATGGCGGCGTCCCAAGCGGCTTTCGCCCAGACCGCCCCCGCCAAGTACACCCATGAGGTGTCCGAAAAACTCTATCGCCAGGGCAAGTACGCCCTGGCCGAGACCCTCTGCAAGCAGGCCCTCGTCGATCTCGAAAAAGCCCGGGGCGCCAAGGCCTGGCAGCTCGCCGAACCCCTCATCGACATGGCCACCCTCTACATGCGCCAGGCCCGCTTCGCCGACGCCAAGCTCGTGATCGACCGCGCCGATTCCCTCCTCGACAAAACCCAGCCCGACCAGGCGCTCCTCGTCGGCCGCCTGGGCATCAACAAGGGCTGGCGGCTCTACATCCTGGGCGAAACCCCCGCCGCCGCCAAGGTCTTCGAGGAGGCCCGGGACCTGGTCGAAAAATTCGCCCCCGGCGATTCCATCGACCGCGCCGAGCTCATCAACAACGTCGGCCTCATGTACGAGGACCTCGGCGACAAGGACACCGATGACGCCCTCATCGCCCAGGCCCGCACCTGCCTCCTCCAGGGCTGGGACATGCGCCGCCGCCTCACCGGCGATGAATCCCCCGAAACCGGCGAATCGCTCAACAACCTCGGCATGCACCTGCTGTTCAACGGCCAGAACCCCGGCGAGGACGAATTCGCCCTCAAGATTCTCCGCAAATCCCTCGAAACCGCCGTTAAAATCTACGGCGAAAGCCACCCCGAAACCGCCGTCTCCCATGGCACCCTCGCCCTGGCCCTCCTCCTCCACGGCAAGACCGACGAGGCCGAAAAGGAAGTCCGCATCGCCCTGCCCATGACCCAGAAATATCTCGGCGATAAACACCCCGACCTGTCCTTTGAGCTCATGACCCTCGGCCGCATCCTCCAAATGCAGACCCATCTGGATGATGCCGAAAAGAAATTCCTCGAGGCCCTCGCCATCAACGAGGAAGTCTACGGCAAAACCCACCCGAACCTGGTGCCCACGCTCCAGGCGCTCAAAAAACTCTATGACGACAGGGGCGACGCCGCCAAATCCCAGGACATCGAAAAACGCATCGAAAAACTCACCGGCAAAGACCTTTAATGACGCTTCGCCACCGGCCCAACTGACACTCGATTAAACGATCCGCCGCTCCCGCTTCCACCGGCGCGAAATCGGTGCCTCCCCGTCACTATTTTGTCGAGATTGCCTCCTGCCGCTCCTATCATTTAACAGCCCTGCCAGGTGTGACTCACTCTTTTAATCGAGGTACGTCATGTCTCCCGCCACGCCGGCCCTGTCGGCCCACGCCCCCGCACCCAAATTCACCACCAGCGACCGCTTCCTCCACGCCCTGCGGCATAAAGTCGATGCCTACTTCGAATCCACCGGCAGCCCCCGGCGCGACTGCCCCCGCATGTACTTCAAAACCGCCACCATCCTTGCCTGGTTCTTCGGGGCCTACTTCCTCCTGCTCTTCGTCGCCTGGAGCTGGTGGAACGTCATCCCCCTGGCCGTCATCCTCGGCCTGAGCCTGGCCGCCATCGGCTTCAACATCCAGCATGACGGCGGCCACAAGGCCTACTCCGAACACCCCTGGATCAACAAAATCATGGCCCTCACCCTGGACCTCATGGGCGGCAGCTCCTACCTGTGGGACTGGAAACACAACTCCATCCACCACACTTACACCAACATCACCGGCCAGGATGACGACATCGACCTGGGCTTCCTCGCCCGCCTCTCACCCTATCAGCGCCGCTACTGGTTCCATCGCCTCCAGGGCGTCTACCTCTGGATTCTCTACGGCTGTCTCGCCATCAAATGGCACTTCTTCGATGACTTCTACCAGGTCGCCTCCGGACGCATCGGCGACAAACGCATCCCGCGCCCCAAGGGCAAAGAACTCGTCATTTTCATCGCCGGCAAAACCCTCTTCTTCTCCCTGGCCTTCGTCATCCCCATCCTGCTCCACCCCGTCTGGACCGTATTGACTGTGTACGCCATCGCCGCCTTTGTCTCCGGCATCGTGCTCAGCGTCGTCTTCCAGCTCGCCCACTGCGTCGAAGGCGCCAACTTCCCCCTGCCCACCCCCAATGAACAGGGCCTCCCCCGCATGGAAACCGGCTGGGCCGTCCATCAAGTGCAGACCACCTACGACTTCTCCCGCGGCAACCGCTTCGTCTCCTGGTTCGTTGGCGGCCTGAATTACCAAATCGAACACCACCTCTTCCCCCGCATTTGCCACGTCAATTATCCCAAGCTGTCCCAGGTCGTCGAGGAAGAATGCCGGCAGTTCGGCCTCCGCTATGCCGTCCATCGCAGCCTCTTCTCCGCCATCGCCGCGCACTATCGCTGGCTCGTCGCCATGGGGCGCAGCACTCCGGTGACTGGGTAGTTTCCGCGCCAGCGGCTACACTCTCACCCCATGACTATCGACTCTCGACTCTCCCCCGCCCGGCCCCCCGTCTCCCGTTGGCTCATCCCCCTTCTGGCCATCGCCTTCGCCTGCGCCATGGCCGTCTTCTCCCGCGGTTACCTCGAAGCCGACGAGATCACCCATTTCCTCTTCGCCCGTGCCGTCTGGCATGACTGGCGCCACCTCGTCCAAATCTGGGGCCGCCTGGGCGCCACCGGCCTCTACGCCCTCGCCGCGCCCCTCGGTCCCGTCGGCCCCCGCCTCCTGGCCGTGGGTGTCACCTCCCTGACCGCCTGGGGCGCCTGCCGCCTCCTGCGCCATTTTCTCCCGCCCACTCCCGCCGGCTTTTTCCGCCGCCATGCCACCGCCTTCACCTGGCTCCTTCTCTTCGCCCAGCCCTGTTTCCTGCTCAACAGCTATGCCATGATGACCGAAATGCTACTCGCCTGCGCCTGGGTCTGGGCTTTGGTCGCCCTCGTTCGCGGGCGGCATGTCCTGCTCGCCGGCATGCTCCTGGGTCTCGGCGGCCTGATGCGCCCGGAAGGTTGGATCGCCATCGCCGCTTGGCCCGTCTTCCTGTTCCTCCTGCGCCGCTTCGCCCCCTCGCCGCAGCGCCCCTTCGCCGCGCCCGCCATTCTCCTATCCTCCGCCCTGGCCGCCCTCCCCGTCCTCGCCTGGTATCTCCTGGGTGTCCTCGCCAAACATAACTGGAGCTGGGTGGCGCAAAGCTGGCCCTGGCAGTTGGCCAGCCCCTACGGCCGCAGCGGCGGTTTCTTCCTCATCTCTTCCGTAACCGCTCTGGCCCTCTGGATGTGGCTGCCCGTCCTGCGGGGCGTGTGGTCCTGCTGGAAAAACCGCGCCGCCTCTTCCGAAGCCCTGCTCGTGCTCGTGCTGCCGGCCGCCGGCTTTTTCCTCCTCCATGGCACCCTGGGCGCCCTGGGCCTTTTTGGCTCCCTCTCGCTCCCCCGTTACTTCATCGCCGTCGCCCCGCTGCTGGCCATCCTCGCCCTCCTGGGCCTCATGCAGTTTGAACCCCGCGCCGGCAAGTGGCTCCCCAGCACGGTCGTCGCCCTCTCCCTGATCCCCCTGGCCGTCCTCATCGCCCTGGGCTACCTCCCCATGCGCCCCGCCCTCGAGCAGGACCGCCTCGAAGTCGTCGTCCAGGCCTTCCGCACCCGCGGCATTGCTGTCAACCGCCTCATCGGCAGCCACCCCTACATCATGCTCCGCCTCAACCTCGACCCCGATTCCCCCGGTCATATCTACGACTACTCGTCCCAAACCATCACCGCCCAACCCCCGGGCAGCATCATCGTTTCCGACGGCACCCTCTGGGTCAACGAAGGCCGACCCTCCGCCGATCAACTGAAGGCCTGGGGCTTCCACGAGGATCCCGCCGTCGCCGCCGCCGTTGACGCCATCCCCGACCGCTTCGAACCCCTGACCTTCATCGCCCCCAACCCCTCCGGCATCAAGGTCCGCCTATGGATCAAGGAATGAACGTGGGGGGGGGGGAGGGGGG
>CAIPTQ010000071.1 GCA_903868035.1 uncultured Phycisphaerales bacterium | reverse complement strand
GCGTGCCGGAGGACATGGTGTTCCTGGGTTCGACGGTGAAGCTCAAGGATTTGAACACCGGGGATTTTGAAACGGTGCGGATCGTGGGCGAAGTGGGCAGCATAGACGGCGAGTCGGATATCATGGAAGTGTCCGCCCGCAGCCCGCTGGGCGAGGCGCTGGTGCGCGCCCGGGTGGGCCAGCAGGTGAACGTGAACGTGCCGCGGGGAACTTTGCGGTACGAAATCACGGAGTTGTTGTAGAATGATGTGGGGAGGCACTCATGCCATCCCCACGGCGGGCGCGGCGCCCGAGTTACGGCGAGGCAATCATGGGCTACGCCACGGAAATACCTGAAGCCTTCGGTGAAGCGGAAGCGGAGTCCACGGCGTCGGTGGTGCGCGACTTGCGGGCGGTGGTGCCGGCGCAGGCGGAGGCGGATGTGGGGGAACTGGAGCGGGTGGCGGCGCGGCATCGGGTGTTGTTGATCCGGACGGGGGCGGTGATCGCGGTTTCGACGGTGATATCGGTGACGGGGGCGTTGTTTTTCCATGCGGTGCTGGGGGGAATTATTATCATCGGGGTCTGGTTTCCGAACTGGGTGGGATTGGCCAAGGGCGCACAAGTCCTTGCCAGACCGGCGGATATGGGCGGCAGCCCGGGCGGGTTCACGATGCTGGGGTTGGGGCCGGATGACAATGCGCCGCCGGCGGAGCGAGCGCCGGTGATGCCGGGGGTGCCGGTGCGGGGTCCGGCGGAGGCGCTGCCGCAGTTGCCGGAGGCGAGTTCGGCACAGATGGCGGCCGCACCATTTATGCGCGCGGAGCCGCTTTTTTCGACCACGTCAGACTTGGGTACGGCGCTGGTAAACCCGCCTCCCGAGCGTCTGCCGAGCGTGCCCGGAGTGCGTGTGGCAGCGCCCGGAGCGACTCCTACAGCCGAAAGTGCAGTCTCCGGCGTGCCGGGCATGCCGGCGCGCGGGACCGGGATGGGCAACGGGGGCGGGGATGAGGACCGGATCATTGACCCCTTCTCGAAACGAGGCGACGGATCGGGGGGTACGGGGTCGGGCGGTATTGGCAGGGGCATTGGTTCGGGTCGCGGCAACGGGATCGACCGGGGCATGTCGGCGGCGGACCGGCCGGCGCAGTTGCTGAACCAGAGTTCCAACGCGCCGAGTTTGACGCTGCCCATGAAATATCAGATGCGTCCGCCGGAGAAGGATGTCATGCTGTGCATTGCGCTGGCGGCGGACGGGACGATCACGTCGGTGAAGGTCGAGCAATCGTGCGGGTATGCCGAGGTGGATGAAATCGTGCGGGAGCATGTGCTGGCGACGTATCGGTTCAGCCCGGAGTACCAGGGCGGCAAGGCGGTGGACTCGGTGCAGCACTGGGGCTATGTGTTCCATCCGTTGTGAGCGAGGACCCGGATGGAAAAGCAGCGGCGCAATGTGGAACTGGACGCGGTTTCGGCGAAGGGCGTGAAGCGCGGGTGGGTGGATCGACTGTTGGTGGAGCATCCATTTATCAATCGGTTTGCGGCATGCGCGGCGGGGGTGGCGCTGGGGGCGCTGGTGTGGCCGCGGTTTGTGGCGCCGTACCGGTGGGAGTTGACGCGGCATGATGTGCCGCTGGAGGGATTGGACGGGGCGTTGGAGGGGTATCGGATTTTGCAGTTGACGGACCTGCACGTGGGGCGGACGCGGATGTCGTACCTGGAGCGCGTGGTGGACCGGTGTTTGGAGGAGAAGCCGGATTTGATAGCGATTACGGGGGATTTTATTGATTATCATCCGCGGTCGCTGGGGCCGCTGGAGGGGTTGCTGCGGCGGATCGTGGCGGGGGCGGGTGCGGACGGGGTGTGCGCGATTTTCGGGAACCATGATTACCACGAGTATTCATATCGACATAACGGGGCGCGCTCGGCGCGGCGGATCGTGCATCGGCAGTTGGTGAAGATGGTGGAGGATGCGGGGATCAAACTGCTGCGGAACGAGCAACTGCGGGTGCGGCGCGGGGGCGGGGAGCTGGTGGTGGTGGGGATGGATGAGATGTGGACGGGACGGGCGGATGCGGCACGGGCGTTCGCGGGAGTGCGGGCGGGGGAGGCGGTGATTTGTTTGCAGCATAATCCGGACGGGGTGGATTTTCTGCTGCCGTGGCCGTGGCAGTTCATGATGTGCGGGCACACGCACGGGGGGCAGGCGTTGGTGCCGGGGGTGGGGGCGTTGTATGTGCCGATGGTGCGGCGGGAGTATTTGGCGGGGTG
>CAIPTQ010000070.1 GCA_903868035.1 uncultured Phycisphaerales bacterium | reverse complement strand
GCCAAGTGGGGCGGGGAGTGGAAATTTGGGGGAATTCTGGGGGGGGAACCGGCGTTGCCGCGGGCGTACACGGTGGGGGAACTGCTGGCTGACGAAAATGTGGAGATGGTGCTGAACCTGACGGTGCCCAAGGCGCATGCGGAGGTGTCGCGGGCGTGCCTAAACGCAGGTAAACATGTATATACAGAGAAACCACTGGGGCGGTCGCGCGAGGAGGCGGGGCGGATCGTGGAGTTGGCGCGGCAGAAGGGTGTGCGGGTGGGAAGCGCGCCGGACACGTTTTTGGGGGCGGGTTTGCAGACGTGCCGGAAGCTGATTGACGACGGGTGGATCGGCGCGCCGATCGGGTGCGCGGCATTCATGACGTGCCCGGGGCATGAGTCGTGGCATCCGGACCCGGAGTTTTATTACCAGGCGGGGGGCGGGCCGCTGTTCGACATGGGGCCGTATTACCTGACGGCACTGGTACACTTGATGGGGCCGATTGCGCGGGTGAGCGGGGCGGCACGGGCGACGTATGCGACGCGGACGATCACGAGCGCGAAGAAATTCGGCACGGTGATACCGGTGGAGACGCCGACGCATATTGTCTCGACGCTGGAGTTTGGGAGCGGGGCGCTGGGGACGATGCTGATGAGTTTTGACGTACACGGGGCGAATCTGCCGCGGATTGAGATTTATGGCACTGGTGGGTCGCTATCGGTGCCGGACCCGAACACCTTTGGCGGGGAGGTGCGGGTGAAGGTGGGTCGCGGGGAGTGGGGGACGGTGCCGCTGACGCATGGGTACAAGGAGAACGCGCGGGGGCTGGGGGCGTCGGACATGGCGGCGGGGTTCTTCAAGCGGCGCGTGCATCGGGCGAGCGGGGAACTGGCGTACCATGTGGTGGATGTGATGGAGTGCTGCCTGGAAGCGGCGCGGGAGGGGCGGACGGTGGAGGTGGGTTCGACGGCGGAGCGGCCGGCGGCGCTGCCGATGGGGTTAAGGGAGGGGGAGGTGGATTGAGGGAGTTAGTGGTTAGTGGTTAGTGGGCATTCTGTTCCGCGAAAAGGCAAGCCCGTGCGAAAGCAAGCCTGCGAGAGTACGCTACGACCGTTTGATAAATGAACAATGCTCCAGCCTCCAGCGCATTTTCCCTTGCAGGATTGGCGGGCGCGGGCAATCGCAAATATACTGGGCGACCGGTGATACCATGGCGCAAATGAACTCCCTGTCGATCGCGGAACTGGTCCAGGGATTTGCCACGCACATCAAGGCGCTGAAATCCCCGGAGACGAAGGAAGCCGCCATCCGCCAGGCGTACATTGATCCGTTCTGGCGGGCGCTGGGATGGGATGTCGGGGATGGGCTGCAGCGCGGGCCGGCGCTGGCGGATGTCATCATTGAGAACACGGTGGAAACCGCCGAGGTGACGGGGCTGCACAATCGTGCCGTGGATTATTTGTTCCGGGTCAACGGGTTTCCGCGGTTCGTGGTGGAGGCGAAGCGGCCGGTGGTGGATATTGACCAGGACAAGGACGCGATATTCCAGGCCAAGCGGTATGCGTGGAACAAGACGATTCCGTTCGCGATTTTGACCGATTTTGAGCAGTTCCGGCTGTACGACTGCACGCTTAAGCCGATCCATAATGACCCCTATCGCGGACTGGTGAAGGAATTTGCCCTGGAATACGGCAACTACACGACGCAGTGGGAGGAGCTAGTCGCCACGTTCGGGCGCGAGGCGGTGGAGGGAGGCTCGCTGGAGCGGCTGCTGGCGCAGGTCAAGAAGATCAAGGCGGGGCGACGGCTTCGGACGGCGGATCGGATGTTCACCGACCTTAAGGGCGGCGAACCGGTGGATGAGGCATTTCTCAACCTGCTGGATGTACACCGGCGGCATTTGGCGGCCGCCATTTTCCGGCATAACAAGCCGGTGTTCCCGGATGCCGACACGCTCCACGGGGCGGCGAAACTCACGGAGGCGGTCCAACGCCTGATGGACCGGCTGGTATTCATGCGGGTGTGCGAGGATCGCGGCATTGTGCCGTATGGCGGGCTGCGGCAAACGCTGGCGCGCATCGGCACGGAAGGGGGCGAGTTATATGCGGCGTTGCGGGGCGAATTCCGGGACTGGGATCGCAGCTACAACGGATACCTGTTCAAGCCGTGGAGCCTGGAAGAGCTGGTGGTGGAGGGGAATGTGCTGGCGGACTTTATTCATGATCTCTATCCGCCGGAGGGGCCATGGGATTTCGCCGCCATCGGCGACGACATACTAGGGATTGTGTACGAGCGGTTTTTGGGCAACGTGGTCACGGTCCGCCGAAGCCAGGCGAGCATTGAGGAGAAGCCCGAAGTCCGCCATGCCGGGGGCGTCTACTATACGCCGCGGTTCATTGTGGACGCCATCATCCGGCGGGTCATCGGGCCGAAGATCCAGGGCAAGACGCCGGCGGAAGTGTTGGACGTGAAGATACTGGATCCGGCCTGCGGGTCGGGATCCTTTCTTGTTGCCGCGCTGCAATATCTGTTTGATTACTGCCTGGCCGCCGTATACGCCAACCCCGCGGCGGCCAAGGCGGTGATTCCCACGCCGGTCGCGGGAGCGGGAGGCAAGGGCCGGAGGAAGAAATCCGAGATTGCCTTTCAGGACAAGGCGGGGCGCTGGAACCTGGCCCCGGACTTCCGCGCGGCGCTGCTGACGCACTGCATCCACGGCGTGGACATTGACCAGCAGGCGGTGGAAGTGACGATCATGTCGCTGTACCTGAAGATGCTGGAGTCGAAGCTGCCGGAGAATTGGGCGACGCTGTGGGTGGAGCGGCAACTGCTGCCGCCGTTGGACAACAACATTCAGTGCGGAAATTCGCTGATCGACGAGGAAAGCTACTTTCGTTTTCGGGAGAAGACCAATCGCAATCAAGGCTCGCTGTATGCAGAGGAGAACGAAGACACCAAGTTCCGCATCAATCGTTTCGATTGGACCAGCCGCACCCATGGTTTCGGCCGCGTGCAGGATGCGCATGGGGCCGCGGATCGCGGCGGCGCGGGATTTGACTGCATTATTGGAAACCCGCCGTACATCCGGGTGCAGGAGTTGAACAAATGGGCGCCGGAGGAGTGTGAGTTTTATAAGTGGAAGTACCGGAGCGCCGCGAAGGGTAATTATGACATCTATGTGGTATTTGTGGAGAAGGCCCTTTCGCTATTGGCCCCGGACGGTTTGCTCGGGTTCATCATGCCCCACAAGTTCTGGCAGGCACAATATGGCGAAGGATTGCGGCAAGTCATCGACGAGGGGCGGCATCTGAGGGCGCTGGTGGACTTTGGCGACCAACAGGTGTTCAAAGGGGCGACAACGTATACGGCGGTACACGTGCTGGGGCAGGCGGGCAACAGGGATGGCGTGGATTATGCCAAGGTACGGGCACTGGAAGATGGGCCAACACAATGTACGGCCATAGACGCCGGCCGGCGGGTCGGCGGCGTGGAGCGTTTCAAGGCGCGATATCCCATGGATGCCGGGCCGTGGATTTTCAGCAAGGCCGCCGTGGCCAAATGGCTGGATGCCGTACGGGGCGGGCACAAGACATTGGGGGAGATCGCCCACAAGATAGCGCAGGGGATCGTGACCAGTTGCGATGAAGTATACTTCCTCAACCGGCGGGGGAGGGCCTATCACAGCGATGCCACCGGCAAGACATATGAACTTGAGCGTGCGGTTGTGCATCCGCTGTTAAAAGGGTCGGTCCACATGAAACGATGGCGTCCGCTGCCCAGCGATCGGGCCGTCCTGTTTCCATACGAGGAGCAGCGCGGCCAATGGCGTACGATTCCCCCGGACAAGTTCAAGGCGGAATATCCCCTGGCCTGGGCCTATCTGCTGGAGAATCGCAAACGGCTGGAGGCGCGCGAGACGGGCAAGATGGCGGGACGTGAAGATTGGTACGCTTATGTATATCCGAAGAACCTCGAGGTGATGAGCGCCACGAAAATCCTGGTGCCGGCAATCGGCACCGCCGCGGAATATTGCCTGGACGCAAGGGGCGAGCACCACTTTGTCGGCAGCGGAGGCGGCGGGGGCGGCGGGTATGGCATCGTCACGGACACCGTGGATCTCCATTACCTGTGCGGGCTCTTGAACAGCAAGTGCCTCGACGCCTTTCTCCAAAATATCACCACACCGTTTCATAGCGGCTGGTTCGCATACAGCAAGATGTATCTGTCGCGGATTCCCATCAAGCTCCCCGTGTCCGCCGAGGACAAGAAACTGGCCCGGCGGATCACCGATTCAGTTCACCTCATCATGGATGCCAAGGCTTCCCTGCTGGCCGCCAAACTCTCCGATGGCGAGAAACGCCGCCTCGAATCCACTGTCGAAGCCCATGAGAAGCGCATTGACGAAGCGGTTTTCGCGCTTTACGGGGTGGAAGGATTGCCGGAATAAGCGGGGTTTGCAGACGGGCGGGGTGGACAGTGGACAGTGGACAGTGGACAGTGGACAGTGGACAGTGGACAGTGGACAGTGGACAGTGGACAGTGGACAGTGTGTGGCAATTGCCGGTCCCCCAAGCATGGGTATACTATTCGGGCACTGCTTGTGGACGTTCCCCGAGCCTCGGACATGCGGTGAAACGGGTTTTATGAGCCTTCGCACCGGCGGACATGCGCTTGCTGGAGCGCCAACATGAGTGCCAAATCCTCCTCCGCTGGTGCAACCCCCGCGCGGGCGTATCGACTGATGCCGATACCCGGGGCCGAGTGCGTGGTGCTGGCGCCGGACAGCGCCCACAAATGGGATTCGCAAACCAACACGCGGGGCGGGAAATTCAACATTCTGGCCCAGTATGTCGTCGCGCAGGGGGGGCTCATCATCGGCCTGCCGGACGGGCGGCATTATCTGCTGCGGGTCTTCACGGAATGGAAATCGCTGCTGGTCGAGCCTTTGTATCCGGCCAAGGGCGCGGCCTATAAAACGAGGAAGGGCCAGCATACGTGGATACTATCGCTGGCCTCGGCGGCGGTGCAAAAGCAGAAGGTGCATCCCGAACTGCTGAATATCGTCACCCGGATGGAACAGGGGAAGGAGACGATCTATTTCTATAACCGCGACAAGCATCACACGTTGAAGATCGATCTGTATCAGGCGCAGGAGGAGGAAAGCGCGCCCGCCACGGAAGAGCAGGAAGATGAGGCCGCGGCGGCCGGCCCGCCCGCGGGGGCGCGGATTCTGGACGCGGTCCGAACCGCCTACGCCAGCTTTAATTCGCCGATCATATTCTTCATCCTGGCCGGGGCGTTCATCACCGGCGCGCTGATCATCCGCGGCGGCTATGTCCGTGAATTTGAACGGCAGACGTATGGGGAACCCCATGCGGTGCTGCTGGAGCAACAGCATTTGAACGTCGTCCTGAGCGACACCACGGGCGCGCACGCGCTAAAGTCAGCGGAGCTTTCCTATCCGATTTATCAGGCACTGACATTCGCCGGGCAGAGGCACTCCCATCACGTGGAGGCCATCAGCGTGTCCGAGGTCGAACCGGCGAACGCGCAGCAGGTGCTGGTGAAGGTTCAAATGCAAGGAACGGACGCCCGG
Source organism: uncultured Phycisphaerales bacterium (assembly GCA_903868035.1). The sequence goes on along the minus strand of CAIPTQ010000070.1, from coordinate 5,632 downwards.
GACTTTACGGTGGACTTAAAAAGTGCCGCGGACATTCAGGATTTACAAAACTATATATTCGAGGGGGATTTTCAAAATGCCTTGCGGCATGCCGTGGATATCCCCAACATCCTGACGACCGCGTTGTTCATCATTTTCACCGCGGCGGGGATGTTTATCCTGTATGGCGTGTGGAAACTATGGAAGCAGGCCCAGGAGATCAGAGCGCGCAACAAGCTTCTGGAGGCGGCGGGTACGTCCAGGATTGTCAAGGGCTTTCAGCGCGACGCGGCGGTCCTCAGGAATCTGGAAGGGTTGTCCGCGGGCAATCCCCTGAGTGAGGAAGTGCGGGAAATCGCCAAGGAGCAGGAAAGGAGAACCCTGGCGGAAGAGGGCTCCAAGGAACGGCAACGGGCGCAACAACGCGAGAAGAGAAACCGGATGCATCACGGGAAGGAATGATTTACCCAATAAGCCCGACATGGCGGATACTCGTGAACGCAACGGCAACCGGCCGACGAGGGCGTCGGCACCACTTTTTTGGTGATCTCGCCAAAGTGCCGCGCTTCGGGTACAAACGGTGCGATGCGAATGCAGGTGGAACAGAAGCGATGGCGCGTCGGGGCGTTGGTGGTGTTGTTGATGCTGGCGCTGGGGGTGCGGTTGTTCAAGGCCGGGCAATTGCCGCTGGTGATGCCGGACACGATCCGGTACATCCAACAGGCGCAGATGCTGGCGGTGGATCCGATACAGGCGGTGCGGGCGGAGGTGTATCATCCGCTGTTTTCGCTGGTGATATTGGGGGTACATGCCGCGGGGGAGGCGGTGGGAAAGGCGTCGGGAATGGAGGGGGAGCGGATGGGGTGGATTTATGCGGCGCAGGGGATCGGGATCGTGTGCGGGGCGTTGATGGCGGTGTTGATTTATGCGCTGGCCCGGCGGCTGGGCGCGCGGTTCTGGCCGGCGCTGGCGGCGGGGGTGGCGTGGATCGTCGGGCGGCGGACCTCTTTGTACGGTGCGGAGGGGCTGTCGGACATGCTGGCGTTGTGCTTATTCACGGGGGCGATGCTGCTGGCGATGGATGCGATGAGGCCGGGGGGCCGGGGAAGCTGGTGGCGGTTTGCGTGGTCGGGACTGCTGTCGGGACTGTCGTATTTGACGCGGCCGGAGGGGTTGGCGGCACCGCTGATTATTTGCGGCACATTGATGATCTGGTGGGGGGTGCGGTCGGTGGCACGGCGAGGTCAGGGGCTGCGGTTCAAGCTGGTGCCACGGAGCATGCCGGGCCGGGCGGTGCTGGGGGGAGCGGCGATCATGCTGGCGGCGGCGGCGTTGCCGGCGGTGCCCTATGCGCTGGCGATTGGCGGATTGACGCATAAGAAGCACTTGTTGGGCGGGGAGGAGAGCGTGGCGGCGATGACGGGGGCCAACGTGCCGGGGTTCAATGGTATGACCGCATTGGGAAGCACAGGGGTGCGGCCGAATATTGCGGTGGCAGGCGAAAGTGAGGTGGAGGCTGCGGGGTCGAGGAATGCGGTATTGTGGGTATGGGAGGAAGTGTGCAGGACGTACGGATATGTGCCAATGGCGGTGTTGTTGCTGCCCATACTATGGCAGCGGCGGTTCTGGGGGCGGGCGCGGCTGCGGCTGCTGGTGCTGATCTGGACGGGGGTGTGGTATGGCATGATGTTCTGGCTGCTGAAGTCGGCGCATTATTTGAACGGGCGGCACACGCTGGTGCTGGAGGTGCTGGGGTTTGCGATGTTGGGGGTGGCGCTGCCGTTGTGGCGCAGGCCGATGCAGGCGTGGATGGAATTCTGGAAGAAGCGGTCCCCGGACTGGCCCGCGTGGGCGTACTGGAGGGGGTGGCCAGGCGTGTTGGAGGGGGCGGTGTTCGCGGTGATCTGCGCGGTGTCGGTGGCACAGCTTGGCTTGCCGCCGTGGCCGGATGGCATACCGATGGGGCGGGCCGCGGCGTGGGCCCGGGATAATGTGCGGGAAGACGTGATGATATGCGACCGGGAGCAGCTTGTGGGGTATTACGCGCTGCATCCGTACGGACTGTGCGGGGCGTCGGAATCCGGGGAGCCGCGGATGGCGGAAATCGCGAGCCTCAAGGCGGCGCATATGGATGCGGCGGGGCGGGAGCCCACCATCATGGTGGGGTGGTTGTTTGAATGGGGGAAACCGGTGTACCTGACGGTGGGGAGTTATCGCGCGGTGGCGGCATTCCGCGGGTCGGGAAACCGGGTGGATCGGGAGGCGGTGTATGTGCTGTACGCGCTGCCCGGGGACAAGGCGCTGAAAGACGGGCGCGCCGAGGTTTTCCTGGAGCGAATGGGAGAGTAGGGGCCGAGAGCAGCGGCCGGGCGGCGTTAGCGGAGGGGACGTTCGTAGTGGCCGCGGAATTTTTCGGGGGGGTATTTGGCGCGGTTTTTGTGCATTTTGGCGGCGATGGTTTGGGCGAGGTTGAAGTCCATGGCGTTGGCCAGCGAGACGCAGTACATGAGGACGTCGCAGAGTTCCTCGCCGACGGCCTGGCGGAAGGCGGGGTCGGAGGCGCAGCGGCGGGCGGCCTGTTGGGGGGTGAGCCATTGGAAGAGTTCGAGGAGTTCGCCGGCCTCGACGGAGATGCTGGCGGCGAGGTTGCGGGGCTGGTGGTATTTGTGCCATTGGCGTTCATTAAGGAATTCGTGCATGAGGTCGCGGAGCCATTGGAGGGTGACGCGGTCGTCGCGGAGGGGGTGGGGAGAAAGGGCATTTTTTCCCCGGTCTTGGCGGCTGGTTCCGCGAAAAGGCAAGCCCCGATGAGAGCCAGTCGGCGAAAGAACGACACCACCGGCGGAACGAGGCGTGCGCGGAAGGGCTGGTTGGGAGGGGGATTTGGGGGTGGTCATTTTTTGTCGCCTCATTTTTGTGGCCTCATTTGTCGTAGTGAAAGGGAGGCATTATACTACTTGGCTCTCCGCCCGGACGCCCTCATCGTCTAGAGGCCTAGGACACGGGCTTTTCACGCCTGTAACTGGGGTTCGACTCCCCATGAGGGCAATGTGCGAGTTTCCAGTTTCGAGTTTCCAGTTTCAAGGCTGGGGTGCGGAACGGGCGACTCGTTTCTGGAAACCTGAAACTCGAAACTGGAAACTCTCCCATGGGCATTAAAGCGATCGATCTTCGCCGCGGCGTGGCGGTTGAATGGAACAACAAGCTGTACACGGTGCATGATTTCGCCAAAGTGTCGAAGGGGAACTGGCGGTCGTTCATGCAGGTGAAATTACGCGACACGGGGACGGGGAGCATCATCGAGCAGCGGTTCCGGGTGGATGATGAACTCACCCAGGCGTTTTTGGACCAGAAGCCAATGGAGTACCTGTACTCCGAGCTGAACAAGCATCATTTCATGAACCTGGAGGACTACGACCAGATCGAGCTTTCCGGCGAGGTGGTGGGGGAGGCGGTGCGGTACCTGAAACCCAACACGCAGGTGCAGATCACGATGTACCAGGGGAAGCCGTTCTCGGTGGAACTGCCGAACACGGTGGAACTGAAGATTGTGGACTGCCCGCCGTCGATCAAGGGGGCGACGGTGAGCAACGTGGGGAAGGATGCGAAGCTGGAGAGCGGGCTGGTGGTGAATGTGCCGGACTTCATTGAGCAGGGTACGGTGATCAAGGTGGATACGCGGACGGGGGAGTATCTGGGGCGGGCGAACTGATTTTCGATTTTTGATTTTTGATTTTCGATTTTCGATTGAGGCGGCGGGTAGTTGGGGAGGGGGAGGATTGGAGCGCGGGGTGTTGGATGGAATCTGAGCCGCAACAACCACAACCACCAAATGGGAAGCCGGGGGCGGAGCGGGCGGGGGATTCCACAGGAGTAGGAGCCGGACTGCCGGTGGGGAAGACTGCGGGGCGGGCGGGGCGGAAGTATCCCAGGCCGCCGGGGTTTTTGCGGCGGCTGGTGATGTTGTGCCTGCGGCCGGAGACGTGGGCGGAGATGGCGCGGTATCCGACGCATGTAACGCTGTTGCCGCTGATCGCGGTGATCGTGCTGGGGGCGGTGGGGGCGACGGCGGGGCAGACGGTGCGGCAGATCGAGCACCTGCGGCATTTCGCGGCGACGTATGACCAGTATTACCCGGCGATGGAACTGAGCAGTGACGGGATTTTGCGCGTCAAGGGGGAGTTGAAGACGCCGGTGCGGGTGCCGGCGATGTGGGGCGCGGTGCTGGTGGATCCGACGGGGCAGACGAAGGCGGAGGCGTGCGAGTGGGATCGGACGCTGGCAGTGGTTACCGACAAATATGTGGTGCGGATGAACGCCTTGCAGGACAAGCTGACGTATCTGCCGATCGCGGAGCTGGGGGCACCGCCGTACGGGTTGATCAAGTTGCCGGAGCAGGGGCAGGTGAAGGAGATCAACGGGGCGGCGATCGGGGAATTTTTGAGCAACAAGATGCCGGTGGTGATATTTGGGGCGATATTGTGGGCGTTCATGCAGGGGGTGGGGGAGGCGGCGTGGGTGCTGGCGATGATCTTCGTATTGTGTCCGATGATTATGGTGGTGGCGGCGGGGCGGGGCGGGGAGGCGCGGCGTCCGGCGTTGATTTTGCCGCGGCGGGCGGCGTTCCGGATGGCGGCGGGCTTCATGGTGCCGCTGGTGGTGGTGAGCGCGGTGTTGCGTGGAGTGGGGCGTCCGATCAGCGAGGCGTTGGGCTGGGAGGGAGCGATGCTGTTCTGGTTTGGGGCGTCGGGGGCGCTGGCGGTGTGGACGGGGGTGATGGCGCGGGGGATGTATGGGGGGAAGAGGCAGTAGGCAGTGGTCAGTGGTCAGTGGTTTGTTATATGTGGTTATTGGTTGCACTTGACCCATGCGGTATTTGTCCGATGATCATGCGCGGTGATTCTGGCCTTTTGACGAGAACCTCGTGGACGAGAAGGCTGACAAGCGGAGTGATTTGGAACTGGTCGCGGCGGTGAGCGGCGGCGAGTGGGGGGCGTTTGATGTGTTGTACTGGCGGTATCGGGATTGGACGTTTCGCCTGGCGTGGCGGTTTGCCGGGAGCGAGGCCGATGCGGCGGATGTGGTGCAGGAGGTGTTTGTGTATCTGGCGGGGAAGCTGCGCGGGGGGCTGGAACTGCGGGCGGGGATGACGACGCTGCTGTACCCGGCGGTGAAACATACGGCACTGGCGCTGAAGCGCAAACGGGGGCGGATGCGGGAGATGAGTGAGGAGATGGATGTGCCGGCCGTGCCGACGGTTGCGGAAGTGGGGACGGTGCGGGCGGAACTGGCGGGGGTGCTGGGGGGTCTGAGCGCGGCGCATCGGGAGGTGCTGCTGATGCGGTTTGTGGATGACATGACGCTGGAGGAGATTGGGGCGGCGTTGGAGATACCGGTGGGAACGGTGAAGAGCAGGCTGCATCACGCGATTGCGGGATTGCGGGGGGATGAGAGGCTGAGGAGGTATTTTGAGGAGTGAGTGGCCAGTGGTCAGTGGCCAGTGGCAAGTAGTGGACGCTTTTTTTGGAAAATGAGTGAACTTTGCGGGCGAGTTGGTGACTTAAAGGGATAGAGGTTGATGATGCGTGAGCATGATGATGAATTTCGGGTGCCGGAGGAGATCGCCAGGGGGCTGGGGGAGTTGTATGGGCCG
>CAIPTQ010000069.1 GCA_903868035.1 uncultured Phycisphaerales bacterium | reverse complement strand
CGCTATCGCTTCGGCAATCAACCGCTTGACATCCGTGTCACTGTAACTGCTCATCCTTCATGTTGTACCAACTTGTCGCCGCGGGCGCAAATCACAAGCGCGAATAATACCGCGGAAACTGTGAACGGTTACCTGTACCCGCACCTTCGCAAAACAAAAACCTATCTGTTTTTTGAATGTTTACCCATCTTGCCGCAAATGTCCCGTCACTGCGAAAAAACATCAAAATAGGGTATTTTGTTAGGGGAGACCGCCAACCCCGCCAACCCCTCCCCCAAGAAATCGCCCCACTTGGCGGTCTCCCCCCCTCCCCTCCGTCCCCCAGACTCCTTTTGCGAAACCGCCCCTCCGTCCGATATATCTTACATGTCTTACATCGCCCCCGCTAAAACCCGCCACTCCTACCACCGCAAAATCGTGGACCTCCAGGCCCTGTGCGCTCATCGCGACCACGCCCGCCGCGCCGGCAAAACCGTCGTCCACTGCCACGGCGTCTTCGACATCGTACACCCCGGCCACATCCGCTACTTGCAGTTCGCCCATCAGCAGGGCGACATCCTAGTTGTTTCCCTCACCGGCGACCCTCACGTGAACAAGGGCGAATCCCGCCCGTACATCCCGCAGGAACTTCGTGCCGAGAACCTCGCCGCCCTGGAGTTTGTCGATTACGTTTATATCAATCCCACGCCCACTGCCGTCGATCTGCTGGCCGCTCTCCGCCCGGACATTTACATCAAGGGGCGCGAGTATGAACACAACCAGCACCCCGGCTTTTTGAAGGAACGCCAGACCGTAGAATCCTGCGGTGGGCGCGTCATCTTTTCCTCCGGCGACGTCGTCTACTCTTCCAGCCACATCATTGACAATTACGCCCAGCGGCTGGATTTGGAACAGGAAAAATTGTCCCTTTTCTGCCAGCGCTACGGCATCCGCAAGGCCGCCCTGCTGGACATCATCGACGAAGTGGTGGACCGGCCCTTTGTGGTGCTGGGGGACATTGTTCTCGACCGCTACCAATACTGCGACGCCACCGACATCGCCGCCGACGGGCCGATGATGTCCCTCGTCCCCCTCGAGCACCGCGACTACCTCGGCGGCGCCGCCATGATCGCCAAGCACCTCGCCGGCCTGGGCGCCGAGCCCACGCTGCTGGCGAGCCTGGGCACCGACGACGCCTCCGATGCCGCCATCGACGACTTGGAAGCCTCCGGCGTCCACGTGCTGCCCGTACGCAACCGCAAGAAGCTGGCGACCCGCACCCGCTTCGTCGTCGATACCCAAAAACTCTTCACCCTCGACGAATGCCAAGTCATCCCCACCGACTCGGGCAACGAACGCTACCTCCTCGAACAAATCAAAAAACTCGGCGCGGCGGGCAACAATGCCGACAGTGGGGGGGGTGAATCGGGCGCCTCCCTCGTCATCTACGACGCGGGCCTGGGGCTGCTCTCCGATTCCCTCGCCGGTGCCGTCATGCAGGCCGCCCGCGCCGGCGAAAAATCCGAAACCTACGCCCGCGTCTGCGGCGGCACCGCCGGATCGCGCGGCCGTTTGGGCCGCATGCATGGTGCCGACCTTTTGGTCGCCTCCGAACGCGCCATCCGCATACTGATGCGCGACCACGAACAAGGCATCTCCGCCCTGGCCTACCGCACCCTTAGCGACCTGAAAGCCAAAGCCTTGCTCACTCCCTCGGGCAAAAAAGGTTTGCTGGCCTTCGACCAGCGCGAACCCACCACGCCCCCCGGCACACCTGCCGAAGCCTGGGAAGGCAAACTCCGCTCCGAATACCTCGCCTCCCCCCTCAACGGCACGATCGACCGCCTGGGCGCGGACGAAGCGTTGCTGGCCATTGCCGCCGGCATGCTCGGCGGGGGCGCCAACATCCACCAGGCCGCATACGTCGCCCTGGCCGCGTCGATTCTTGAGGCCCGGCAGATGGGGCACCAACCCCTTGACGGACACGCCCTCCGCCAACTTCTCGAATCCCGGCCGGAACTCGGCGAATAGTAATTAAAAACTTGTGTCCCCAGTGTGCATTGGAATTTGCGCGCAGGGGTAATTTGGATATCATTCAATTATGCAACTGCCCGAACTCACGGTACTGTTTGAACTCGATCGAACTCGATGACGATATCCTCCTCCGCAAAGATGGCCGCACCATCGTTGGCATTACCATCATGAATGCCAGCACGCGGCAAGGCCACGTGAAACCCAACGACAACCACCGCACCGCGCCCTGAACTCCGACTCTACCACCTTCCCCCGCAGTTGCCTTCAGCCATCCGCCAGGGAAACCACCAGCCGCTTGCCCACCGCCTCGGCATAGCGCACCAAAGTTTCCACCGTCGGGTTGGGTCGTTGCCCGGTTTCGAGCTTCGAGAGCGCCGAGCGATCCATGCCGGTGAGTCCCGTGAGGTCGGCAAGGCTCAGGCCCATGTCGCCGCGCGCGGTCTTGAGTTGCCGGAGCAATTCACCCACCTGATCCAGCGCCGCCATGCGCTGGTAGTGCCGCTCGGCCAGTTCGGGCAGTTCCCGGGCGACGTGCTTACGAATCGCCCGATAATGGGCCGCTTCTTTCGCGGTGAGCCGCCGTTTGCGTAGGATGTGTTTCATGTTCGATACCTCCTGGGAACTTCGTAAGCGGTGACCGGATAAACTGTTTCGGCGTCAACCTGTTCATACACCACCATCAGGTGCCGGCCCGCGCGGGTGTGCCCGAACACGACGGGCCGGCCAGAAGAGCGGCTGATGTCCACATCCGTCGCGTTCTCAAACACCGCTTCGACTTCCTCCTGCGTCACGCCGTGCGCGGCACAATGCCGGACGTTGCCATTTGGATCGTCGTCCAGATCCCAGATGATCGCGTCGAACAGCATGCAGACCGCGCTCCTTTAACTGTGGAATTATAGTACCACAGCCTGGCCCGCCAAGTCAACCCAACGGCAAAGTCCGCTCGGCATGCTGACGTTTCTCACGGCACAATTTCCCCCGCCTTGATCACCTGCTCCCCAATCTTCCGTAGCGCCGCATTGCGGATTTTCCAGTCCCGCCCCGGCACATCCTCCCATGAAACCTCCCAGGTCGTCAGGAACGGTTGCACATCCGAGAACGTCAGGGCCGTGAACCGCGACACCGCCGTGCCGTCGCCGTTGAGCGTGGCGGCATAGACGCGGAACGTCGTTTCCTTGATGCCGATCTGATCCAGCCGGGACTTGATTTCCTTTTTGGCGTCCGGGGTGGTGGGGTTGATGTTGATCGCGTCGATGCTGAACTGCGGCGAAAAATACGTCAGGATCAAATCCACATCCCGCTTCTGGGCCGCCCCGGCCAGCCCCACATGCGCCGCATACAGCCGCTCGCCGGCGGTCTCCACCAGCCGGGCGCCCACGACCCACAGCAGTGTTGCCGCCAGCACGATTTGCCCGCCGCGCAGCAGTTTGCGGTTGCCGCGGGCCCGCGCCACGAAAATCAACACCGCCCCCAAAACGAGCAGCGCAATCCACCACGGGTAGTGGTTCTCAAAGAGAAACCCCGCCAGGGACTCAGGCAAAAACCCCGGCGCACGCACGGCAAGCAAGGCGGCAACAATCATGGCCAATCTCCAAAGGTTCTCCCATACATCATACGTTGCCGCCGGCGTGTGGTTCGCGGTGCGGCAAAATGCGCGTGTACGCGCGGCCCGCTCCCGTTAGAATGCCGGCGCTTGCTCGAACGCTTTCCAAGGATGGATATGACCCAGGCGACGGCACATACTGACGCACCGGCAGCCTCCACAATCTACGTGCGGAATCTCTGCGCCCTGTGGCAATCTGATGCGCGCCTGGCCATGGCGCTGGAGGCTCTGCATGAGGACGATGTGCCCTCCGTGGAGCCGGCGCGCGAGGGCGGCTGGACCGTGAGAATTCACCCTACCCTCGATCAGGCACCGCCCGAACAATCGAAAATCGAAAATCCAAAATCAAAAATCAACGGGGGGGGAGCCGGCGTCTATCTGCATTCACGCTACCGGCCCATGGCCGAGGGGCGGGCGTGGGCGGAAGGCATCAAGTGCGATAATCGCTATGCCGTGGTCGTCTGCGGCTTTGGCCTGGGCTATCACGTGCGGGCCTTGTGGGAGAAACTCGGCGGGGCGGAGGGCGATGCCGTCATCGTCGTGGCCGAACCGAACCTGGGCGTGCTCAAGGCGGCGCTGGCGGCGGAGGATTATTCCGAAATGTTGCGGGGGCGGCCGGGGATTATGGGTGGGGGGGTGATGCTCTTCACCAGCCTGGACCGCGCGTCGCTCGTCGAGCGCCTTGAACCGCGCAGCGTCATGTTCACCGCCGGTGCTGGCACGCTGCTGGCCAGCCACCCCGCCAGCGTGCAAGTGTCCGGCACCTTCTTTTCTGCATTTCAAAAGCAGATCACCGAGTTCATCTCGTTCACGCGCACCGGCTTCCTGACTCTGATGCTCAACAACGTCGCCACCTGCCGGAATATCGCCAACAACCTGGGCCGCTACACCACCACGCCGCCGCTGGATGTGTTGCGCGACGCGTTCAAGGGTATGCCGGCGGTGCTGGTGGCGGCGGGGCCGAGCCTGGCGAAGAACATGCATCTGCTGCATGAATTGGTTGAGGGGAAAGGGGAAAGGGGAAAGGGGTTAGGTCTTCCCCCTTCCCCCTTCCCCCTTCCCTCGTAGGGCCGTTATCATCGCCGTGCAGACCATGCTCAAGCCCCTGCTGGCGGCGGGCATTGAGCCGGACTTTGTCACCAGCCTCGACTACAACACCGTCTCGACCCGCTTTTTCGAGAATCTCGCGGATAGCGGCAGCACCGGCCATGTTCACCTGGTCGCCGAGGCCAAGGCCAATTGGAACGTGCTGGACGTCTTTCCCGGCACGATGTCGCTCATCCACAACGACTTTGCCGCCAAGCTGTTGCGGGGCAGCGGCTTCGGCGGCCGCGCGGGGCTAAAGGCGGGGGCCACCGTCGCCCACCTTTCCTTCTATCTCGCTGAATACCTCGGCTGCGACCCGATCATTCTCGTGGGCCAGGATTTGGGCTTTGTTGACGGCCTCTACTACAAGCCCGGCACGGCTATTCACGAAACCTGGGGCGTCGAACTTGGCCGCTTCAACACCCTGGAAACCAAGGAGTGGGAGCGCATCATGCGCAGCCGGGCGATCCTGCGGAAGATTCCGGATATATATGGTCACCCGATGTATACGGAAGAGCAGTTCTTCGTCTATTTACAGCAATTTGAGCGGGACTTTGCGGCCAGTCGCGAGCGGGGGGGGCGCGTGATCGACGCCACGGAGGGCGGGGCGCGCAAGCAGGGGGTGGAAGTGATGACGCTGCGGGCGGCGATTGATGAGATGGCAGTCAGTGGTCAGTGGTCAGTGGTCAGTGGCGGGGGGAGGCCGTGGAAGAATTGGAGTTGTGATGGGGTGGGGAATTTGAAGCGGGTACGGGAGGCATTGCGGGCGCGGCGGACGGAGGGCTTGGCGATGAAGGAGACGTGTGAGACGACGATGCCGCTGCTGGAGGAGATGCTGGCCCATCAGGAGGATACAGAGCGCATGGACCGGCTGTTTGTGGCGGTGGATCGGGCGCGGGCGCGAGTGGGGAACGATCCGGAGACGTTTGAAATGGTCTGCCTGCTCAACACCATTGGTGAATTGCGGCGCTTCCAGGCCGACCTGGGTGTGAAAGGCGCACCGGCCGATTCGCTCGACCGGCAGCGGCGGCAGTTGACGCGGGACATGGATTATGTGGCCAACCTGAAGGTCGGCGCGGAACGCCTCATAGAGATTGTCGATGACGCCCTGGCGCGCATCGATAAGCAGATCGCGGCGGTTGAGGCAGGCAAGGCCTGGCCGCGGGAGGTGGCGGGATCATGAGTATGCATGAAGACAAGGAGACAAGGGGACAAGGAGACACGGTGGACGGGGGTGTGCCACGCGTGCTGGGGGTGGTGGTGTGCGACTTTGAGCGCACGGGGATTGGGACGCGGTCGCGGCTGGGGGAGCGGTTTGGCGAGCGGACGGTGATCGAAGAAGTTGTGAGCAGGCTTTCGCGTGTGCGCGGGGTGGGGGAAATCGCGCTGTTGGTTCCGCCGGGACAAACCCAGGGATTGCAATCCCTGGGCTTAAGCATGCCCTCGGGCTTGCGCGTACACGTGCGGGAACTCGTTTGCAGGGCCGCAGGAATCGACGCCCGCGTCCGCATCGGCCGCGCGTGGAACCTTCTCGCGTGGCGCGGGGGCGCCGGTCAGTGGACCGTGTTCGACGAGGAATACCACCCGCAGGCCATCGCCCAGGCCGGTGCCGCGGCTTTTGACGGCAAGGGTGCCGATCATGTGCTGGTAGTGCATTCGCATGGTGTGTTCCTGGATGTGGCGTTAACCGAAGCGCTGGTGCATCATCACCTTTACAAGAACCATGAATTGCGCGTAACCTACACTCCCACCGCACCGGGCCTGTCGGGCATGGTTCTGCGCGCTGATATCGTCCAAGAAATGGGCGAAATACAAGTCCTCCCTTGGCAACTTCTGGGCTATGACCCCAAGGCCCCCACGTTCGACACACTCATCCGCGAAGCCTGCATGCAGGTCGATCCGGCCCTCTCGAAGATACCCAATAGGTTCTGCGTGGATACCCCGCGCTCCTGGGATATTTGCCAAGAACTGGCAACGCGCAATTTTACCAGTCTCGCGGAACTCTGTCTCGCCGCCGCGCGCGGCGTGGCGCCGGGCGTGGCCGACCTGTCGCGCGTACATGACTGGCCCCGCGAACTGGAAGTGGAACTGACCGGCCGCCGCCTCACCGCGCCGTTTCGCGTTGAGCGGCGCACGAGTTTGCCTGTGTCACACTGGGTGGAATGGCTCCAACGCCAGCGCGCCTGCGACGACCTGCTGCTGACCTTCGGCGGCCTCGGAGACCCGCTCCTGTACGAACCGGGCCTCCTTGAAATACTCCGCGCCGCCCGCCAAAGCGGTGCCCTCTCCATGTGCGTCCAAACCGACCTTGCCGGCGGCGACGTGGATGCCCTGTTCACCGCGATTGGGGAGGGCCTGGTGGATGTCGTCAGCGTCACGATGTACGGCCACACCGCGGCAACCTACGCCCAAGTGGCACAGGCCGACCTGCACGCCACCGTGATGAAAAACATGGAACGCCTCGCCGAAATCACTCGCGCTCGCGGAGGCATCCCCCTGGTCATCCCGCGACTGCTGAAAGTGCGCCAAACCATCCCCGATCTCGAACCGTTTTTCGATTTCTGGATCGACCGCTGCGGCTGGGCCGTCATCGACGGGCCGACGGACTTGGCGGGGGCCGCGGCATTTACGGGCGTGGTGGACATGGCCCCGCCCAAACGCAAACCCTGCCGGCGGATATGGGACCGCATGCTCGTGCGCACCGACGGCAGTGCTGGGCCATGCACCGAAGATATCTACGGCAAGCTTAGCATCGGTTCTATTCAGACCATGACGATCCAACAAATGTGGACCGCATTACAAATATTGCGGAATAAACACGCCGCAGGCGACTGGCAATCGCTCGCGCCCTGTGCAACCTGCCGGGAGTGGTATCGCCCATGAAACATATACTCGAAACTCGAAACTCGAAACTTGAAACTCCCCCCGTCCTCGCCGTCATCATGGCCCGCGGCGGCAGCGTCGGCCTCCCCGGCAAGGCCCTCCGCCGTCTTATGGGCCGCCCCGTCCTCGCCTACACCCTCGACCACGTCCGCGAAAGCAAACTCATCACCCGCAGCGTGGTGAGTTCGGATGATCGGGCAATCCTCGATGTGGCCGAAATCGAAGGCTTTGAGGTGATCAAAAGGCCGGCAAAACTCGCCACCGCCGCCAGCGCCACCGATCCGGTCCTCCGGCATGCCGTCCGCACAGTGGCAGGCACACTCCGTGTG
>CAIPTQ010000068.1 GCA_903868035.1 uncultured Phycisphaerales bacterium | reverse complement strand
TCTGGGCGGCGGCCTGGTCGCGGCCGGTGGCGAGCATTTGGGCGTGGCCGAGGTGGACGCCGTCGAAGTTGCCGACGCAGAGGACGGTGCCGCGGAGGGCTGGGGGGAAGAGTTGCCAGTGGGAGAGGAGGTGCATGAGGGGGAGTATACGGGAAGGGGGGGGAAGTGGTTAAGCGATGAAGTGGGTTAGACCGCCAGCCTTCTTCTTGATACCGAAAGTACGGCGCGAAGGACCATTTCAAACAGGGTCGCCTGTCAGGGGCGCGTGGCGGGGCCTTGTTCGAGGAGTTGCAAGCGGGTCAGCAGTTTTGGCGCGAAGTTGTGAATGGAACTCTGCGGGTCGGCGAAGGCGTCTTTGATGACCCGGCGAGCATCCGGATCGTCGGAAAGGCCAAAGAGAATGCGACCCGCGGCATTGGGGGAAAAATTATCGTTCTTCTTGAACGCCTCCTTGGCGAAGGGTAGTGCAATCGGATTGCCGCGAATGCCCAGGACCATCATGGCTTGCTGTGCAATGTTGGCATCAGAGTCCTTGGACAAGGTCAACAGGACGTTATCGACGCGCTTTCCAGGAGGGCAATCACCCAATGCCCGCACGGCAAACAATCGCTCCGGCGAGTTGCCTTGCACGACGGACAGCACGATGTCGGTTCCCGCATCGCTGGCGAGGTTGGCGGCGCACTGGATCAAGCTTTGGACGATCCTACCCTGTTCAGCGGTTCCATTGCCGGCAAATTGCTTTTGAAGCTGCGCGATGGCTTCCTTGAGGATGGCCTCACCACCGGCGGGAAGGCGATGCACGCTGGCTAAGTAAATGGCTGCGGTGCGGACATTGGCGGGGTTGGAGTCGGGTTTGGCCAGGTCGGCGAGCCACTGGTCAACAATCGGCGAAAAGCCGTAGGTGACGCCTACGAATTCCGTGAAGCGTCTAGGCGGAACTTGTGCGGGCGCGGCGGAATAGGGCTGCGCGGCGAGTTTGAAGGCGGCGGCGTCTTCATGGATGGTCACCCTCAATGCCGGGGAGCGCATCGGCGGCAGTTGCATGGCTCCGGCGCCGCCTGTGGTGAATATGAACAGGGTGTAGTCACCGGGGGTTAGGCTGTCGGAGACGGCGGGGAATGTGAGGGATACGTCAATGGGGTGGTTGCCGCCGCTGCCCGCGCGGATCTGGGCATTTTGGAGATGCCGATAAAGGATGTGCCCGGCGGCGTCGGTGATGCGCGCTTCAAACCCATAGGCGGAGGGATAGATGCCATCGCCGCCGCCGAACCAGAAACTGGGCGGCTTGTCGCCGGGGGGGCTGGTGTTGGTGATGGTGAGGTCGAAGATGAGGGGGAAGCCGGCGAGCGGGGGGCTGGTGAGTTTGGCGTCAAGTGCCGCCGTGGTGTCGCCGCGCGCGGCGGGCACGAGTGAAGCGGCGAGGAAAATAGCGAGCACGGGTAATGTTTTTATAATGCATCCCTTGAGCATACGGGTTAGACGCGTCAGGGCTGCGGAAGTTCCCTGGAATCTGGAATAATTATTTTCCGCACACCCTGTCCAGCGTGGCGCCGATGTCGGCGGGGGATTCGCAGACGGTGATGCCGCAGGCGCGCATTAGCTTCATCTTTGCCGGGGCGGTGTCGTCGGTGCCGGAGATGAGGGCGCCGGCGTGGCCCATGCGTTTGCCGGGGGGGGCGGTGGCGCCGGCGATGAAGCCGACGACGGGTTTTTTTACATGGTCTTTGATGTAGCAGGCGCCTTCGACTTCGCTGGTGCCGCCGATTTCACCGATCATGACGATGGCGTGGGTGTCGGGGTCGGCGTTGAAGAGTTGGAGTACGTCGATGAAGTCGAGGCCTTTGACGGGGTCGCCGCCGATGCCGATGCAGGTGGACTGGGCCCAGCCCAGGCAGGTGGTTTGGTAGACGGCTTCGTAGGTGAGGGTGCCGGAGCGGGAGACGATGCCGACGGTTTTCTGGCCGGGCTTGCGGGGCGTGTGGATGTAACCGGGCATGATGCCGATTTTGCAGCCGCCGGTGCCATCGCCGGGGGTGATGATGCCGGGGCAGTTGGGGCCGATGAGGGTGACGTGGGGGTAGGATTTGAGGAATTGCTTGACCTTGACCATGTCGTTGACGGGGATGCCCTCGGTGATGGCGACGATGACGGCGATGCCGGCGTCGGCGGCTTCCATGATAGCGTCGGCACAGAAGGCGGGGGGCACGAAGTCCATGGAGGCGGTGGCGGCGGTGGCGGCGACGGGTTCGGAGACGGTGTCGATGACGGGCAGGCCGTTGGGATCCTTGGTGCCGCCCTTGCCGGGGGAGGTGCCGCCGACCATGAGGGTGCCGTAGTCGAGGCAGCCCTTGGTGTGGAAGGCCCCGCCGCCGGAGCCGGTGATGCCTTGGGTGATGACGCGGGTGGACTTGTTGATGAGGATGGACATGGGGGCTCCGAAGAAGGCTGAAGTATGAAGGCTGAAGGTTGAAATTTCACTTGGTTGCCGCGACTACTTTCTTGGCGGCGTCGTTGAGGTCGGTGGCGGTTTGTAATGTTGGGAGCAGGGTGCGGGCGGAGTCGAGGAGTTGGCGGGCTTCTTTAACGTTGGTGCCTTCGAGGCGGACGATGAGGGGGACTTTGAAGCCTAGCTCCTTCCCCGCGTCGATCAACGCCGCGGCGATGACGTCGCACTTGGCGATGCCGCCGAAGATGTTGACGAGGATGCCCTTGACCTTTTTGTCGGCGAGGATAATGCGGAAGGCCTCCTTGGCACCGTCGGCGGAGACGCCGCCGCCGACATCGAGGAAGTTGGCGGGGCTGCCGCCGAAAAGTTTGATGACGTCCATGGTGGCCATGGCGAGGCCCGCGCCGTTGACGAGGCAGGCGATGGTGCCGTCGAGCTTGATGTAGTTGAGGTTGGCCTTGGTGGCGCGGACTTCGAGGGGGTCGGTTTCGGAGTCGTCCTTGAGGGCGACGATCTCGGGATGGCGGAAGAGGGCGTTGTCGTCGAACTGGACTTTGGCGTCGATGGCGAGGACTTCGCCTTGTTTAGTCACGACGAGGGGGTTGATCTCGGCGAGGGTGCAGTCGCTGGCCATGTAGAACTTGGCGAGGTTGACGAGGAGTTTGGCGACGGTGTTGGCTTGCTTGCCGGAGAAACCAATTTTGCGGGCGACCTTGAGGCCGGCGAAGGGGAGGAGGCCCAGGTGCGGGTGGAGGGGTTCCTTGATGATGGCGTCGGGGTTTTCCCTGGCGACGGTTTCGATTTCGACACCACCCTCGGCGGAGGCGATGACGACGGGGGTGCCGCGGTTGCGGTCGAGGGTGATGGAGAGGTAATACTCCTTGGCGATATCGATGGCGGCGGTGAGGAGGATTTTATTGACCTCGATGCCGGCGGGGCCGGTTTGGACGGAGACCATGCGGGTGTTGAGCATGAATTTAGCGGCGGCGAGGGCCTCGTCGGCAGATGTGACGAGTTTGACGAAGCCGGCCTTGCCGCGGCCGCCGGCGAAGACCTGGGCCTTGACGACCTGCACGGGGGCGCCGTTTTGCTTGAAGGCGTGGGCGGCGGCTTCGGGGTTGTCGACGACGGTGGCGGGGGGTACGGGGATGCCGGCCTTAGCGAGGAGTTCGCGGGCCTGGTACTCGTGGATTTTCATATTTGGGCCTCGAAGTAAAGAAGAGGTGCAAGATACCCAAGGTGGGGGGGAAAACCAAACGGGATTGAGAGATGACTCAAAGGGCGCGATCTTTCACCACAGAGCCACAGAGATAGTGGCAGGCACACTCCGTGTGCCGTTGAGCCCTTGGCAGACGGCACTTGGAAAGTGCCTGCTACTTTGACGGAGACAGTTATTCATTCGCCAATCCTTAGGCGGATTGGGGTTCGGGGAGGTCGTCGAGGAATTGGGCGAGGGCGGCGGCGGTGGGGCTGGCGGCGTGGCGGACGTAGTAGCCGCTGGCGGCGGTGGCGAGGCAGAGGGCGTTTTCCAAGGGGAGGCCCAGGAGTTGGGCGAGGGCGAAGCCGGCGTTGAAATGGTCGCCGCCGCCGGTGAGGATGGCGGGGTTTTTTACGTAGGGGCCGGGGAATTCGGCGGTGCCGGTGGCGGTGGCGACGACGGCGCAGGCGGTGGGGTGGATGACGACGGTGTCGAGTTGGAGTTGTTGGCGGAGGGCGGCGGCGCGGGCGCGGAGGGGGGAGGAGGTAATTGGTAATTGGTAATTGGTAATTGGGGGAGCGGATGACGCGGATGGTGGGGAAATGCCGATGGCGTTGGCGACTTGTGTTGATTCGGCTTCGTTGAGGCCCAGGGTGACGGGGGCGTGGGCGGCATTGAGTTGGGTGAGGACGGTCATGGCTTCGGCAAGATCGGCGGGGGAGCGTTTTTTGGGGTCGGCCAGGTCGATGAAAATGCGCGGGGGGCGGGCGAGGCGGGGGATGATTTCCTCGGCGAAGCTGCGCCAGAGGGCGGTGGCCGAGGGGAGCATGGTCCAGTTGAGCAGGCCCAGGAGGGCGGCGTGTTGGCAGAGGGCGAGGAGTTTTTCGCGGCCGACGACTTCGAGGAGGCGCGGGAAGGTGAGTTGGGAGAGGGGGGCGAGTTCGCCGAGCATGAGCTTGCCGTCAGTGAATTCGAGGGCGTGGGTGCGGGCGGCATCGGCGAGGGAGATGCAGGTGGCACGGGAGGCGAAATCGCGGAAGACGGTGTGGATACCCCCCCCACCGTCGCCAACCGAACCAATATACGTCAGCGGCATGCCCAGGAGGGCCAGGGCGTTGCCCATGATGGGGCCTTGGCCGCCGAGTTTCTGGCGTTTGATGAAGAGTTCGAAGTTGGTGCCGTGGCCGGCGGTGGCGGCGATGCGGGTGCCGAAGTCGGCGAGGGAGGGGATGCGGGCGTAGTGGTCGTAGCGGCGGGCGTCGGGGCGTTGGGCGACGACATCGATGATGTCATCGACGAAGCCGTCGAAGCCGAGGAGGGCGGGGTATTGGGACAAATCCGCGGCGCGGAGGGCGCGGGCGGTATCACGGGCGATTTGGGGGCGTGTCATGGGGGTAGGATAATGGGGGGAGGGGACAGGCGAAAGGGGAGAGTGTGTGAGGTTTGAGGAGGACAAGTCGAGGCGTGGTTGCGGAGAGGCGTGGCGCGGGTTCTAATGCCGCGATGCACAGGATTTGGGCCATCATCGAGCGCGATCTGCGGCGGTTTCGCCGAAGCCCCACGCTGATCATCGTGTCGATGATCATGCCGCTGATGCAGCTTGTGATTCTGGGGAACGCGTTTGGGGGGCGGATCAAGCACATGAACGTGGGGGTGGTGGATCAGGATCATGGCGTGCCGGCGGTGCAGTTGCGGGAGATGTTCAACGCGGTG
>CAIPTQ010000067.1 GCA_903868035.1 uncultured Phycisphaerales bacterium | reverse complement strand
TTCGGACCGCGCGGTTTTCACGGCGGACTCCGCCGCCTTGGCGTCCAGGCGGCTGGCCTCGAGTTCCGGGCGGTGCCGCAACGCGCTGGCGATCAGCGCCGGTTCATCGGCCAGGACCGCTTCCGGCACCGCGGCGGCCTGCCGCGGCAGGCTGTTCGAGGGGAAATCCCGGCCGGTCAAGAGCGTGAGCGTCGCGAGCGCAAGCTGGACTCCGCGCCGGGCCGCCGCCAACTGCAAGCGGGTCTGATCCAAGAGCACCTCCGTCGACAGGGCGTCGCTTTCCGTGGCCATGCCCGCCCCGAGCCGGTCCCGCGTCTCTTTGGACAACGCCTCGGTGCGTTGGACGGACGCGTTCAGAGTCGCCACCCCATAATACGCCTTGGACCAGCTCCAATAGGCGGACAACGCGCGATACCGCAGATCCGCCTCGGTGGTTTCCCGGTTGCTCCGGGCCGCTTGTTTCTGAAACGTGGCGCCTTGTTTCTGGCTCGTCAGACGGCCGCCCGTATAGGCCGGCTGGTTGATGCTCACGCCCGCCCCGTAGCGATCCTCGATGGCGGGAATCGTGAACGCGGGTCCAAACGACGACTCTTTCAATCCCGTGTACCAGCTGGCCTTGCCATCCGCGCTCAACTTGGGCAGGGCTTGGGCTTGGGCCTGCTTTTGGCGCGCCTCCGCCGCTTGAATGTCCAGATCGGCGGTCTTGATCTGACGGCTGTAAGCCAGCGTGTTGCTCACCACCAACTCGGGTTCGATGACGAGGCCCGGCTCTTGCGCCAGGCCGCCAGTGATCGGCCCGATGAACAGCAGCATGGCAAGAGACGGCGCGGCCGCCGCCCAACGGCGGACGGCGCGAAACGCGAGTGAACGATGGGGGTTCATGGCTTTCTTTGGCTGACGATTCTCAATTCTTTCCTCCCAGCAGGGCCACAAAGGCGTCCTCGAGCGAGGGCTCGATCGCCGCGGCCCGCGCCGGGCCAAATCCCTGGCCATCGATCGCGGCCAGGATCTTCGGCAACTCTTCCTCCGGGTTCAAAGCCCAGAAATGCAGGCGGTCTCCGTACACCAGCAATTGGGTCGAGGTCCATTGATGGCGCAGGGCTTGATAGGCCGCTTGGGGGGATCGGCACACGATGGCATGCACCCGGCCCGGCATCCTCGCCTTGACCTCGTCGGGCGTGCCGCGCATGAAGGTGTTGCCCTTGTGCATCAGGCTGATGCGGTGGCAGCGCTCCGCTTCGTCCAGGTAGGGTGTGGTCATGAAGATGGTCACGCCCTGTTCGAGGATTCCGCTCAAGATGTTCCAAAACTCGCCGCGCGACACCGGATCGACCCCCGTCGAGGGCTCGTCCAGAAAGATCAGGTCCGGGGTGTGAATCAACGTGCAAGCCAGGGCCAGCTTTTTCTTCATGCCCCCGGACAGCGCCTGGGCCAGCCGCTGGCGGAACGGGGTGAGCCGGGTGAAATCCAGCAGCTCGTTCCGCCGCTTCTCAAAACCCTCGACCCCGTGTAG
>CAIPTQ010000066.1 GCA_903868035.1 uncultured Phycisphaerales bacterium | reverse complement strand
GGATCTTCCGGTTCGTGGCCGGATTATCCTTCAATTAGTCTTCCGATAGCTAAATTATACTCCCGCAAACCGATTTATTTCAGCTTTTTACGCCGGAATAATCGCACTTAAACGGTACGTTCCAACCTAATTAGTCAGATTTCACAAAGATAAAACATGCGAATTGGCTGCTTAGATGCTAGGCAATTCGGCCTTCGCTCCTTATCTGTTGTTCAGTGGTTACGCGTTCCATCATCCGATGTTGCGGGCGAAAACTCGCGGATGTATGAACCGCAAGTATTTGCAAAATAAGAAGTTGTAGTAATTGCCTACAATATATGCACGTCAGGTATGCCGTTTGTCTTTACTTACAGACAGGACATTCGCCCCCGCTCTTGGCGGAGTTGGGGTGGCGGCATTTTATGCGAGGAAACGAACATGTATCGACTTGATCGGTCTACCGGCGGACGCTGGACGCTTCCTGCTTTATTGGCGGTATTCGCCCTCGGCACGCTCTGCGCCGTTTCCCTCGGCGATACTGCCGTCCCCTCCACTGTGGACCCCAAGGGTGTCGCGGACACCGGTGATGCCGCCTGGATGCTCATCAGCTCCGCCCTCGTCATGCTCATGGTCCCCGGCCTGGCCCTCTTCTACGGCGGCATGGTCCGCCGCAAAAACGTCCTCGGCACCATGATGCACTCCATGGCCGCCCTGGGCATCATCGGCATCGAATGGGTCGTCATCGGCTATGCCATGGCCTTCGGCCAGGACCACCACGGCCTGATCGGCTGGGACTGGAAACTCCTATTCCTCCAGGGCATCGGACCTAATGACGTCCACGTGGGCACCAAAACCCCCGAACTCATCTTCGTCATGTTCCAAGGCATGTTCGCCATCATCACCCCGGCCCTCATCACCGGGGCCTTTGCCGAACGCGTCAAGTTCAGCGCCTTCGCCCTCTTCACCCTGCTCTGGGGGCTTTTCATCTACAATCCCCTGGCCCACTGGGTCTGGGGCGGCGGGTGGCTGGCGCCGGGCACCGAAGGCTTCCACATCGGGGCCATCGACTTCGCCGGCGGCACCGTCGTACACATTTCCGCCGGCTTCTCGGCACTCGTCGCCGCCCTCTACATCGGCAAACGCGTCGGCTATCCCCAGGGCGTCTTGCAGCCCAACGCCCTTGTGCTCACCCTCCTGGGCGCGGGCCTCCTCTGGTTCGGCTGGTTCGGCTTCAATGGCGGCTCGGCCGTGGGCATCAACAACCCCACTTTCGGCGTGGCTGCCGTCGCCTTCACCACCACCCAGATCGCCGCCGCCGCCGGCGGGCTCTCCTGGATGATCGCCGAATGGCTCAAGCACGGCCGGCCCACGTCACTGGGCTTCGCCTCGGGCCTGGTCGCCGGGCTGGTGGCGATCACCCCCGCCAGCGGCTACGTGGCCCCCTGGGCGGCCATCATCATCGGCGCTGCCGCGGGCATGGTCTGCTTCGGCGCCGTGCTGCTGAAAGTGAAGTTCGGTTATGACGATTCCCTGGATGCCTTCGGCGTCCACGGCGTCGGCGGGTTCCTGGGCGCCATCCTCACCGGCGTCTTCTGCACCCTCACCTTCAACCAGACCGCCGGGGCCAAGGGCCTCATCGACGGCAATGCCGCCCAGATCTGGAAACAACTCGTCGCCGCCGCCTCCGCCGCCGTCATCGCCTCCGTCGGCACGCTCATCCTCCTGGTCGTCATCGACAAGCTCATCGGCTTCCGCGTCCCCCGCCGCGTCGAGATCGAAGGCATGGACCCGGGCATCCACGGCGAACAGGGCTGGATGCTCGAGCAGATGCCCGCCCCCAGCAGCGAAGTCGCCGGTTCCGCCTCCGTCGACCTCCAGGTCTCGCGGGATATCGCCCGCGAGCATCTCCAGGCGGGACACTGACCCGCCCCACGCGCAACCGGCACGCCACCTCCCGGATGACAACCCGGGCGTTCTCTGGTAAAACCATGGCACGTCAACTCATGCAAGCCCCAACCGTCTCCGTGGCGCCAGCGCCCCCGTCAACTTGGCGCACCGCTCTTCCGGGCCGCCCTACTTAGGAGTCCTTCCATGAAATGGATCATCGCCATCATCCAGCCCCACCGCCTCGAAGCCGTCAAGCAATGCCTGACCGAAGTCGAGGTCTTCCGCCTGACCGTCTCGGACGTCCAGGGCTACGGCCGCCAGCGCGGCCACACCGAATACTTCCGCGGCCAGCCCATGCAGGTCAACCTGATCCGCAAGGTGCGCCTGGACATCGGCGTCAACGACAACTTCGTCCAGCCCACCATCAACGCCATCGTCAAGGGTGCCCGCTCCGGCGAGGGCGGCAAGGGCCAGGTCGGCGACGGCAAAATCTTCGTCCTCCCCCTCGAAAACACCATCCGCGTCAGCGACGGCGTCCAGGGCGGCGAAGCTATCTAATGCGCCCACCCATGAACGGAATCCCATTTCCGGCGCCCCCTTTGCATCGGGGCGCCGCGTGCGGATCGTCAAGTCTACCGGCAGCGCCGTCCGATAGCATGGATGCCGGAGCGCGCCGGGCGCCAGTGGTGGCGGCGGTTGCGTTCCGTCCGGGCATTCTATATCCTATCATCCGGATGAATGGATGGAGTCGCGCATGCACATCTCCGACATACTCGCCGCCCACAAAACCACCTTCTCCTTCGAGTTCTTCCCCCCCCAGACCGACGCGGCCGCCGAACAGCTCTTCACCCACATCCGCGAACTCGAAACCCTCAAGCCCTCCTTCGTCTCCGTCACCTACGGCGCCGGCGGCACCACCCGCCAGCGCACCCACGACCTCGTCGTCCGCATCAAGCAAACCACCGCCCTTGACCCCGTCCCCCACCTCACCTGCGTCGCCCACTCCCCCGATGACATCTCCGCCATCCTCCAGCGCTACGCCAGCGCCAACGTCTCCAACATCCTGGCTCTCGGCGGCGATCCGCCCAGGGATTTGACGGGCTATGTCAAGGCGCATGACTCCTTCCAGCATGCCGCCGACCTCGTCCGCTTCATCAAGCGCTACGGCGGCCACCCCGACCCCCGGGGCTTTGGCATCGGTGTCGCCGGCTTCCCCGAAGGCCACCCCGCCACCCCCAACCGCACCCGCGAAATGGATTACCTCAAGGCCAAAGTTGACGCCGGCGCTGACTACATCGTCACCCAGCTCTTTTTTGAAAACCGCGACTTCTACGACTTCCGCGAGCGCTGCGAACTCGCCGGCATCCACGTCCCCATCCTCGCCGGCCTCATGCCCATCACCTCCCTGGGCACCTACAAGCGCATCCCCGAACTGGCCCTGGGCGCCCGCTACCCCGCCCGCCTCCAACGCGCCATCCTCCGCGCCACTGCCCCCGGGGCCGACCCCGAGGCCCTCAAAAACGTCGGCCTCCACTGGGCCACCGAACAGGCCCGCGACCTGCTGGACCACCAGGTCCGCGGCATCCACTTCTACACCCTCAACCACTCCCACGCCACCCGCGAAATCTACCGCGCCCTGGGCGTCAGGGATTCCGCCTCCCTCCAGTAAACCGGCGCGGACAAAATCCGTTCCCCAAACTGCACCCTCATTACTGTCCCGCGCCATCGTCGATTGAGCCCAGCGACACCGTGATCGGCGACGGCAGCGACTGCACCGAAATGGCGGCGGCTTCCATGTCATCCCAGTCATCGCCGATATCCATGCGGTCAATGTAAATCACATCCTCGACGCCGTAGTAGTAAATCTTGATGTAGACCGGGCCTTCCACGCTGGCGATGGTGAACAGCAGGATGCCGGTGCTCTCGCCCAGCATGCGGCCGCCGACGAGGTTGAGCGCGAGCGTGTCGGGCTTCTGGAAGCGGCCCAGGATGCGCAGGGTATCCGGATGATCCAAGGCCGTCATCACCGGACGGCGCATCTTGAAGATCTGCTGGGCGGTGGTGGTGCGCCGCATGATGATCGCCCGCAGAAACGGCGCAAACGCCTTGGCCGTCCGCCGCGGCATGTCATCGGGCGCCGGACCCAGCCGGGGCGCGACCCCGCCGTTTTGCGCCTGGAGCAACAGCGGCGCGGCGCTGCCCAGCACCAACGCGAGAATCACGATCATGGCCACGGCAGGCGTCTTGCGCATTGAATATCTCCTTGTCAGTTGAACCGGTTCGGGGGAGACCCGCATGGAAGTTGTCCCCACCATATTATCCGCGAATACCCTCCATGGCTACAAACAAGTGGTGCCGATGCCAAGTCGTGATTTGCGGGATTGGCTGGCGCCGATGCCGAGATTGCGGGTGACGCCTTCGGGCGGGGTGGAGGTGAAGTGCGCTGGGGCTGGGATCAAGGGCCGGAGCAGTTCATGCCTGTAGAAAATCATCCACTTCAATGTCCGCTCCCGAAGCAGCGCACGCAGGGTTCCCTCGGCCATGAATTTGGCGTGATGAGGGACGGTCACTTAGGTAGACTGCGATAGAGCGCGCTACAGGCGTTGGAACAAGCTATTAGAGTCTATTGAGCAAGGCCCGCAGCGCCCGGCGCGGATCGCGGACGTGGGGTTCACGGTGTTGGGCGACATATTCCCGCGCTAAAACCAGGGGCACCCATTCCCGCCGGCGCTGGAGCAGCGCCTGAGAAGGCTTGGCCGCCAGCGCCACCTGCCGGACCTTGCCGGACCCGGGCGCGGCGCAGAATCGGGCGTTGCTGGTGACCAGATATTCCCGGCAGGCCAGCGGACGGACGGGGTGGATGGCGCAGGCGCGATCCAGCAAGAAGGGACAGGCGAGGTGCGCGGCAAAGTAGGCGCGGTCGAGGGCGTGCGATTCGGCGGCTGACAACCGGTGCCGGTTCCGCAGCGGCCCCAGCAGGCTTTGCTCCGCCAGGGCCTCCACGGCCTGGTCAAACTTCTCGAGTAACGGCACCACCGCCGCCGGCGCCAGGCCATCCAGATGCGCCGCCAAGGCAAACACTTCCGCCGGCGCCAACGGCACCATCTGGCGGCAGCAGGCGTCGCAACCCTTGCGGCAGCTTGCTTTTTCGCCCGGGCCTTCCAGTTGATTTTCCGCCAGGGTGACGATGGCGTCGGTGAGGCTCCGCAGCGCGGGCAGCAGCATCCGCTGCGGGGCGCGGCCGACGGGGAGTTCGACGGAGCCTTCGAGGGGCGTGCCGTCGAGGGTGAGCTTGACGAGTATATTTTGGGTGTCATTCATTGAGGAGCTATAGACGGAGATCTCTCCTATTAACCACGTTTCGGACCAATCTCCAGGCTTTTTACTGGCTTCCCCACGGCATCCAACAGGTGTAACTCCACTTTAAGTTGCTGAATTATCGCGGTATATTCGAAATTCTGGTTCAGCATATCCGATGTCCGCGTAACAATCGCTTCGTGGAATGCCGGTTCAGCCAGATATACCAGCACCATCGCTTTGCAGCTCTTTCGGCGCGAGTTGAACCAGTTGATCATCGCCTCATTTACGTGACGGATTTCCGAGTCAATAGGATTCTCAGCAGATATTACGCAGGTAATGGCCAGCGAATAATCCTTCGAGAACAGACCGCTCTTTTTGGACCCTTCCATGACTTTCATTAGACAATCTCCAAGAGATGTGAACCACGATCATCCCCGGTTCGCCGGCGCATGGGTTTGGTCGGCTCGCAAAACTGGATTGAGCGGCAGTTTAAGCCGGAAGGTGGTGCCCTGGCCGACCTTGGATTCCAGCGCGATCGTGCCGTTGTGCTCCTCGACGATTTTCTTGGTCACGGCCAGGCCCAGGCCCGTGCCGCGCTGGCCCTTGGTCGAGAAGAACGGCTCGAAAATGCGTTTCTGGTCGCGTTCGGCGATGCCCACGCCGTTGTCCTGCACCTCGATGACGGCCATCTGGGAGACCGGGTCGAAGGCCGAGGAGAGCGTCACCACGCCGTGCGTCGGCGCGACGGCGTCGATGGCGTTGACCAGCAGATTGAGCACCGCCTGATGCACGCCGTCGGCGTCGATGGGAATCGGGGGCTGGGTGGTGCTGATCTCCGGCAGGATCGTGACCTGCTTGTCGGCGGCGGCCTTTTTCACCAGTTCCATGCACTCGTTCAAAATGTGCGGCAGGTGGGTGAGCTCGAGCGTGGGCCGGCGCGACTTGGAAAACGCCAGCATGTTCATGGTGAACGCGGTCACCTTGTCCAGGTTGCGCTCCAGCATTTTCCAGCCGATTTTCACCTCGTCGAGGCTGTTTTTGCGGAGGGCCGTCTCCATGACATCGGCCCCGCCGCGCATGCCCTGGAGGACGTTCTTGATGGAATGCGAGAGCGAGGCGACGGTTTCACCCGCCGCCGCCAGGCGTTCGCGGTGGACGTTTTCCTGGAAGAGCCGGGAGTTTTCGATGGCCATGCCGGTGAGCTGGCCGATGGCCGTCAGGAGGCGGAGCTGGTCGCGGGTGTAGGAGAAGTTGGCCACCAGCGAGTCGATGTCGATCACGCCGAGGATGCCCCCGCGCCCGGGGATGGGCACGCAGATGGCCGAGCGGATGGAGAGGTTGTGGACGGACTTGCCCTTGCTGAAGCGCTGGTCGGTCATCGCGTCGCTGGAGAGCACGCCCTCCTTGCGCGCCACGACGTGCTGGATGATGGTCTGGGAGACGGCGATTTTCCCGACCTGGTCCTCATCCTTGTAGCGGACGACGCGCGGATTGACGCGCGCCCCCTGGTCGTCCTCGATCAGGGCGATGAAGCCGCGGTCGGCCTTGAGCTGGTCGAAGACGATATCCATGACCTTGTTGAGGATCTGGTCCACATCGAACATCGCCGACAGCGCGGTGGAGACCTGGAGCAGGACGCGGAAGTGGGCCATGGCCGCCGCGGAGGGCTCGGGCGCGGCGAGGATGACTGAATCATCGGAGGAGGCGGTCGAGACGATGGCCGAGTCGCCGGGCTTGGTTTCGCCTTTGACATCGACCACGGAGTTGCTCGAGACGGTGACCGCCTGCGTGGGCGAGCCGAAGACGAGCAGGGTGGAGCCCATGCGGATTTGGTCGCCGATTTTGACCTTGGCGGCCTTGCTGACCTTGATGCCGTTGATGAACACGCCGTTGGAGGAGCCTTCCTCCCAGAGCATCCAGCCCTGGCGGGTGTGCTCGAGGTGGGCGTGGCGGCGCGAGACGGTGAGATCCGTCAGGGGCACGAGCTCGCTGGACCGGCCGAGGCTGATGACCTCGTCGGTCGGCAAGTCAAAGCGGCGCCCCTTGTCGGGGCCTTGTAGCACATACAACGTCAACACGGGGAAATGCGCCTCCGGGAATGCCTCTATTGTGACATATGCCGATGCAGGGTCAACGCAACGGGGGCAATGTTTCTTTCATGCAATGGTTAGCGCCGATCCTAACAGGCGGCGAACTTCAGCGTGCATTTACCATCCTATACTCTCTACTACGTCCACGTACAGCGGAAAGATCGGCGCTAGCGGTTCAACCATGAACGTTGCGTAAAAATACGGTCAAATAGCGGCGCCGCCGGCATGAGGGTACACAGGGCCAGCGTGGCGGCGGGGGTTGCCGGATCGAGCCGGTGCAGCCCGGCGGCCCCGATGGCCGCGGCCACCAGAAAAATCCGGCGGCCCCGGGCGGTCAGCGGTTCGGTGCCGGGGAGGGCGAGGATGATGACCGCGGCGAAGGGCGCGTCGGAGTTGAGCAGGAGGAAATTGAAAAGCGTGATTATTTCCCCGGGAAATTGTTTGAGCACATCCCACAGGAGCAGCACGCCGGTGCGCTGGACGGTGGCGGGCGTGAACATGAACAAGGCCGTGGCCAGGATATAAGCCGCCAGAAAGAAGAGCACCGAGCGCGGGCGCAGAATGTACCGGTAGGACAGATAGAGCCCGGCCAGGGTGATGGCGAGCAGCGATGCCGCCCCGACGCGGTTGGGCGCCACGCCCCAGAGGAACGACTCCATGCCCGGCAGCCGCCGGGCGAAGGCATCGTCGAGCAGCCCCCGGATGGTGTCCGTTTGGGCCGTGGTCAGCGCGTCGGCCACCCGCGCGGGCGCGCCCGGGGCATGCCAGGTCGGCAGCACGGCGGATATCCGATCGAGCGTGTCGGCCGCCGTCAGCGCCGGCGGAACGAAGGGCACCGCGTCATCGCCTCCCAGGTCCAGCGAGGAGGGCCAGTTGCCCGGGGTGTGGGCATCGACGGGCTGGTTGCGGATGTCGCCCATGAAGAGGCGGTCGCGGGCGAGGATCGCATCGGGCTTGCCGGTGTATGTTTGCGGCGCCAGGTACGGCAGCAGAATATACTGCACCGCCAGCACCGCCGCCGCCGCGATGTGGATGCGCTCCCGCCCCGGACCGCCCATCACCGCCAGCGCCAGCGGCAGCGCCAGCGCGAGGACGGTGAGAATCCAGATCGGCCACGTCGGATGCGCCAGCGCCACCAGCACCAGCGCGCTGAGCAGACAGTGCGTGTACAGCAGCGGCTGGGCGCGGCGCCATTTCAGCAGGCGCTTCAACAGCATATAGGTGAAACTGGCCCCCCCGATCGCCAGCGCCAGCATCACCAACGGCCGAAAGCCAAATAGCACCAAACCCCACCCCAGCGCGGGGATCAGCGCCAGGCAGATGCTGCGATAGAATTCCCGCCGCGACACCGGCCAGGCGAGGAATGGCGGGGAGGGGGGGGTGGTAATTGGTAATTGGTAATTGGTAATTGGTGATTTTGCGGGGGTTTCAGGAATCATGCTTGCCCCCCGACTTTGCCGCCGTCACACGTGCGCGGAGGGCGATGACCTGGTGCATCAAGGGCAGCCGCGTGGGGCAGACATAGGTACACAGGCCGCAGGCGATGCAATGCCGCGCTTCGCGGGCGTCGCGCGTATTGGGCACGGCATCTGCGCCGGCCGACGCCTTTCGCGCCAGTTCCAGCAGGCGCACCGGGGTGAGGCCGGTCGGGCAGACATCGACGCACCAGCCGCAGGCGATGCACGGGGAGGGGGGTTCGTTTTCCGCCGGTTCGCGCAGCGCGAGCGACTCGGTGCGGGCGTCGATCTTCATCGTGTCCACGTCCGCCTGCCAGCCTGTGAGCATGCCGCTGACGATCACCTGCAGGGCCGCCAGGTCATCCTTGATGCCGTGGCGTTGGCAGAAATTCTTGAGCGGCTCGCCCAACCGCCCCAGCACCAGCCGGGGCTGGGCGCCTTGCACGAAGAGCTGCACGGGCCGGTCGGTGAACGTCTGCCCCGTGCGCAGATAGCGCCCCAGCGCCCAGCATGAAACCGGATCGGTCATCAGCCAGCCCGGCTGCTTGCCGGCGGCGTGTGTGGGCAGCGCTCCCGCCGGCAGCCGCCGGCCCAAGAGCACCCACAGGAGCATCGTTGGATTCGCCTGGGGGTAGCGGTTCAGCAGCAGCTTGATCGCCGGGCGGCGTTTTTTTCCCTCCGCCCGCCGCCAGCCCCGCGTCGCACGCTTCCACCGCCGCCAGCTTCGCACATCGTGCCGGTCCAGCACGACCAGGGTGCGCGTCGGCACCACCGCCCGCTCGATGGCCGCCAGCCCCGCGGCCATGTCCTCCAGCGCCAAGCGCGACAGCGCCCCGCCCAATGCCGCCTCCGGCTGTGCCGGCAGCAGATTGAGCACCAACCCCCGCAGGGGCCGCTCTCCGGCCTCTTTGAGCTGCTCGGCCAGTCCGGGAATCCAGTCACTTGTCCGCCCCAACCCGAGCCGCTCCAGCAGTGCCAGCAGTTCGGTCCGGTTCGCCGGCATCCCCCCGCGTTCCTCCCCCGTAACCGCCGACCCGTCGAACGTTTCCTCGATCCGCTCGGGCATCCACGCCGGCGGTCCGAACACCAGCCCGCCCTTCATTCGTTTTCGTGTCAACCATTCAAACATGGGGGCATTGTAGAACACGACCGTGAAATTGTCGTGAAGTTGTGACAACGTGCCGAAAACGAAAAGCACAGGTACTGGGAAGGCCGAATTTATCGGTCTATTCGCTCTCGCGAACGACAGCGATCGCAACACATTGCAATCGCTCCCCCTGTTGTTACACTAGTACATTCCATTCTTCGAGGGGTTGTGGGCCGGTCGCCCGCGTTGACGTTCAGGGAGCAACAATGTCCGTCGCACTACAAGCCGCCCACATCGTGCTCGTCAGCCTGTACCTGGTGGTCATGGCCATCTTGGCCGTCTACGGCATGTACCGCTACGTCCAGATCGTGGTCTACTACCGGCACCATCGCAAGGCCCACGTCCCCGCGGGTAAATTCACCGACCTCCCCCACATCACCGTGCAATTGCCCATGTACAACGAGGAATACGTCGCCCAGCGCGTCATCGAAGGTGCCTGCCAGATCGACTGGCCGCGCGAAAAAATGCAGATTCAGGTCATCGACGATTCCACCGATCACTCCGCCGACATCGCCCGGGACTGCTGCGACCGTATGCGGCGCCTGGGCCACAACGTGCAGTACCTCCACCGCACCAATCGCGGCGGGTACAAGGCCGGGGCGCTGGCCGCCGCCATGCCGGAGGTGACGGGCGAATTCATCGTCATCTTCGACGCCGACTTTGTCCCCACCCGCGACATGGTCCGCAAGTCGATCGACTTCTTCACCGACCCCAACGTCGGCTGCGTCCAGACGCGCTGGGACCACATGAACCGCGACCAATCCCTGCTCACCCGCAGCCAGGCCATTTTCCTCGACGGCCACTTCATGATCGAACACGTCGCCCGCAACCGTTCCGGGCGCTTCATCAACTTCAACGGCACGGCGGGCATCTGGCGGCGCAAGGCCATCGACGACGCCGGCGGCTGGCAGCATGACACCCTCACCGAGGACATGGACCTTTCCTACCGCGCCCAGCTCCGCGGCTGGCAGTTCGTTTTCCTCCCCGACGTGCTCGCCCCCGCCGAGCTCCCCCCCGAGATCGTCTCCTTCAAGCAGCAGCAGCATCGCTGGACCAAGGGCCAGGTGCAGACCGCCATCAAGCTCCTGCCCTCGATCCTCAAGTCCCCGCTCCCCTGGCATGTGAAAATCGAAGCCCTCTTCCACCTGACCTGCACGGCGGTATACATTCCCGCGATCATCCTCTCGCTGGTGCTCTTCCCGGTCTGGAACGTCGATCCGGAATTGTTCAACACCCCCGGCAAGATCATTCCGCTGGCCGTGGCGAGCTTCTTTGGCCTGCTGACCTGTTCGGCCGGTTCGTTCTATATGTTGTCCCAGAAGGCCGCGGGGCGGAGCACCTTCACCACGATGCTGATGGTGCCCTGGCTGATGGCCCTGGGGATGGGCATCACGGTGATCAACGCCGCGGCGGTGCTCGAGGGTTTGTTTGGGCGGCGCGACACCGAGTTTGTGCGCACGCCCAAGTACGGCAGTTCCTCGGGCACGCAGGAATGGAAGAAACGCGCCGGGGCCTTCAAGGTCAAGCTCAGCGTGGTGCCGGTGATAGAGATTATCTTCGGCATCTACATGGCGGTGTGCGCGGCACTGGCGCTCATCACCAATACGGCCACGGGCACGATCCCGTTTTTGATCATCTTTTCCGTCGGTTATCTGTATGTGGGCGTGCAAACCCTGCAGTGCCGGTGGATGACTTCCCGGGCCGCCCGGGCGGTGGCGGTGGCCGAAAAGAAGGCGGACTCCGAGGCGTTGGCGGCGTGAGGGTTGGGCTGATTAGCTGAGGCGGGATATGACAGTTGCAACGCTCCGTGTTGACGGTCGAAAGTTCAGGGTCATTCCCGAAGAACAGTACCAGACCCTCCGCGCGGCCCTGCGCTCGCAGCAATTGCAGGCCCAGCAGGACGCGGCCGACTTGGCCGAAGCGCAACGACGCGCCAAAGACCCCAGGCGCAAGACCATCCCGCTCGCGCAGTTGAAGGCGGAATTGGGGCTTTGATCATGGCTTATGTGGTGGAGATCGATACCAAGGCGGCGCGCGAGATTCGCCAACTGCCCCGACACGAGCAAGAACGAATCATAACCAGAGCCTTGGCCTTGGCTGACCATCCCCGTCCAGCGGGTTGCGTCAAACTTTCCGGCGTTTCCGATTATTGGCGCATTCGTTCGGGGAATTACCGGATTATCTATCAGATTCTGGATGCTCGTCTGGTGATTATTGTGGTGAAGGTGGGCCACCGGCGGGACGTATATCGGGGGATGTGACGGCTTGGCACGCGTTTGCCCATGGCGGCTCAACCGCCCACGCGTGCCGCATCATGACACGCCCACTTACTCCAGCACCACGGCCTTCATCCGCAATTCCCCCCGCGAATGAAATTCGTACGATCGCCACATGGTCGCGCCCTGGTCCCATTCTTCGCGCGTTTCCATCGGCAGCCCCGTTCTCGTCCGCGTTTCACTGGCGACAATCTTGTCGCCAGTAAATTCCGTCTTCACATCCAGAATAATGTTGTACTTCGTGGACGTATATGTTCCGTTCGGAATCCGCGGCACCATGTACACGGGAGCGTAGTATTCTACATCATGAATAATGCGCATGTCTCCATAACTGAGGGCGTCCACGATCACCTCCTCCGCGCCCTCAGTCTTCACCAGCCGCACCGGCATGAAGTCGTCCATCGCCACCCACAGCCGATAGGTCCAGCCCCGAAACCTTTCCGGCGCATCGGGCCCGACCGTCATCTGCAACACCCAGCAATCCTTCCCCAGCAGCGCCTCGGAACCCGCCACCGTCATCACCACCGTGTACGTATAGTCCGGTATCTGCGGCTTGATTACCGGGGTGGGATCAGAACGTGCCACAGTGGACATCAAATTAAATTCCACCTTCACCTTCCATGTCATCCCATCCCGCCACAATGGCATTTCGCGAGCCAGCACCGCGGGCTTGGCCGGCCCGGTGCTCGCGGCATCCGGGTTGCCAGCGGACGGGGTCGCTCGTCCCGCGCTGCCGCCGAACCACCAGCCCACCCATCCCATGCCCAATAAACCCACCACGGCGGCGATGTACCAGAAGCGCTTGGATGGTTCCCGCATGATGTATCTCCAATGCCTTGCCGAATATGGTCATTACAACATCTTACCGCACCCATTCACACCGGCACCCGGATCTCGCACTCCAAATTCCCCCGCAAACGCAAATGGACCAACCCCACTCCAGCAACATACTCCCCCTCCCCTTCCGCCACCCGCTTCACCTCCCCCCGCCCCCCCGAGACCGCCCCCTCATACGTCAAATACGCCACCCGATGATCCGCCAGCCGCTCCGCCGCCGGCATCTGCCGCCCCCAGGTTTCCGGCGGGATCAAAATCCGCCAGGTCGCAAGCCGCTCCGCCCCCGGCAACTGAATCATCAAGTCGAAATGCTCCGGCACCACCCCCGTATGGCGCAACACCACATACCGCACGGAAATCCCGTCACCTTTTAAGCCGTAATTTGTGTTTTTCGCGTTCATTTGCGGCTAATTTACGTCGTTACGGAAACCGAACCCGACCGTATCCTCCGGATTGTTGCCTTGTGAATCAATCGGACGATAATACCATCTTGTTTTGCGACCCTGTAGGAGTGCTGACCATGGAATGGTACAAACTGTGGAAAACGACGTTGGCGGGTATGGCGGTCGTGGCGCTGCTGGGGCTGCTCACGGGGTGCGAAAGCAGCCTGGAGAAGTTCCGCAAGGAGGGCGTCCGGCTATACAACGCCCAGCAGTACGACCAATCGCTGGCGACGCTCAAGCAGGCGCTGCAGCAGGACCAGTTCGATGCCGTCAGCAACGCCTATGCGGGCATGATTGAGTATCGGGCGGATCACCTGGCGCGGGCGGAGTACCATTTCCAGGTGGCGCTGGATGCCGATCCGTCGTCGGAGGAGGCCAAGTCGGGCCTGACGGCAACGCTGGTCAAGCAGGGCAAGCCCGACCAGGCGCTGGACTCGCTGGAGCGTTCGGCCAAGATGGCCGAGAAAGTGGATGATCCGCGGTTGCTGAAATCCGGGAAGGCGCCGTACACCAAGGAGATCGAGGAGCGGCTGTTTGTGGGGAAGGTCAACGACCGTGTCCGCATTGCGCGGGCGTACGAGACGCTGCTGGGGGACTACGACAACGCGCTGACGTATTACAAGAAGGCGCTGGATCTGAAGCCCGGCGACGCCACGACCGTCACCATATGGATGGCGATCGCCACGATGGCGGAGCGGGCCAAGAATCCGGCCTTGGCCCGGGAGTATTTGCGGCTGACCTATCTGAAGGACCCGTCGGTGCCGGGCCTGACGGAGGCGATGACGCGCAACAACCTGCCGATCTCGAGTGTGATCGGCCCGAAGTAATCCTGGACTGGGTGGGGAGATGTATGGGGGGGGAGACCGCCAAGTGAGGGGGTTTTGAGGGTGTGGGGTTGGCGGTCTGCCCTAACAGGATACCCCATTTTGACGTTTTTTCGCAGTGCCGGGGGGTTGGCGGCAGGATGGGTAATTTGGTGGTTGTTCGTCTTACGGCATAGCGCGTCCTTTGCGCCGGCATCTTGATACGCTATAACCAAACATCGTTTCGGGCTCATTTCTTACCCGTCACAGGAAGCACGCGACCGGATCATGGAAACCCTGAGCCACAAATTCATTGAAGCACTGGCCGCACCACGCGGGCGGCTGTACGCGCTGGCTTGCGCGCGTGCCGGCACGTCCGCGGGCGCCGAAACCGCGCTGCAGCAAGCCGCCCGGGCGGTCTTCGGCGAGGTGGCGCGCGATGTGGTCACGGATATTCCCGCCGCGATGGAAAAATATCTCTCCCCAACCCCGGCCAACGGCGGCGCGCCCCAGGCCGACACGGATATTTCCATGCCCGCGGATGTCTGGGCGCGTCTGGCGGCGGTGGTGCAATTGGAGGCGGCGCGTTCCACCGACGCGCGGGCGCTGCACGCGGATTCGCCGTTGCTGCAGCCCGATCCGCTGCTGGCGCCCAAGAAGACCAAGCCGCGGGCCCCGGAGGCGGAGTTTGATGTGTCCTCGCCGGCGCGGCTGATGATGTTTTTGGGGGCGGCGCTGCTGGTGGGGCTGGTGATCACGCTGTACATCATGACGCGCCCGGCGGGCGCGCCGGCCACGCCGCCGGCCACACGCAGCACCACGGCTCCGGCCTCATCCACTCCGGCCTCCACGACGGCGACATCGGCCACAGCGCCGGCCTCGGCCACGCGCGGGGTTCCATGAGCGTGCAACCCGATCATTCAGCGGGCGGGGAGGTACTGATTTCGCGTTTTCCGACGCGCATACACCGTCTAACGCTAGCGCTGGGGGAGCCTGGGGGCGCGCAACGCGCCATTGATTTGCTAGCGCCGGTTGATCCCGACGCGCTGTTGGACGATCCGATTGTGGAACAGCGTTACAAGGCGGACGACTACATGCCGTACTGGCCGATCATCTGGCCCAGCGGGCTGATGCTGGCGGCGCGGATTTTGCGGGGCACGGGATCGCCGCCGGAGTTGCCGGCGGCAGCGGCGGGCGCCGGGGCTGTGCCGCGGGCGATTGACCTGGGGTGTGGTTTGGGCACGACGGGCATAGCCGCGGGTTTGCGGGGGTGGCATGTGACGTTTACGGATTATGATCCGGAGGCGATCGAATTCGCGGCCCACAATGCGCGGCGGAACGGGGTGCCGGCGGAGCGCATCCGGGCCCTGCCCATGGACTGGCGCGCCCCGCTGGCGGAGCAGTTTCCCTGGGTACTGGCCTCGGATGTGCTGTACGAGCGGCGGCTGCATCCGCTGGTGCTGGATGCCATCGGGAAGTTGCTGGCGCCCGGGGGCGAGGCGTGGGTGTCCGATCCGCAGCGGACGAGCGCGGAGAATTTTCCGCTGGCGGCGGTGGAGCGCGGCTTTAAGGTGGCGACGATCAACCTGGAGGGGGAATCGTTCTCCGGGGGCCGGCAGGCGGGGCAGTTGTATGTGCTGACGCGGGCGTGATATTCCCCTCGCGCTCACCCGAATTTCCGCGATTCGATGTCCAACGACGGTCCGCACTGTCCGCTTTATCATAGAACCATGATCACCACCCCTCCCCATCCTCTGGTTGTCTTTGCCCGCACTGGCTCGCCGGAAGCCTTCGGGCAACTTGTCGCGGCGCACATCGACCTGGTCTATGGCGCCGCCCGCCGCCAGGTTCGCGATTCCCACGATGCCGAGGACATCACCCAGGCCGTTTTCGCGGTGCTGGCGCGCAAGGCCGGCGCGATTCGCAACCCGGCCCTGCTGGCGGCATGGCTCCTCCAGGCCACCCACTATGCGGCGGCTGATTTTCATAAATCCGCCCGCCGCCGCCAAAAACACGAACAGGAGGTTCGGGACATGAGTACCCCAACCGCCGCCCCGGGGCCCGATCCCGCATGGGAGGAACTTTCCCCCCACCTTGATGCCGCCCTGGCGCGCCTTTCTGAAACCGACCGTGCCGCCATCATCGCCCACTACATCCATGAACAACCCATCGCGGAGTTCGCCGCGGACCTGGGCGTGGCCGAACCGGCGGCCCGGAAGCGCGTGCAGCGGGCGCTCGAACGCCTGCGCGCCGTCCTGGGACCGCAACACGCCGCCTCGGCCATGGCCCTGCCGGCGCTTCTGG
>CAIPTQ010000065.1 GCA_903868035.1 uncultured Phycisphaerales bacterium | reverse complement strand
GGATCGTGGCGCCGTCGGGGGACATCATGACGCTGGCGTTTTTGTTTGTGCCGCTGTTGGTGCTGTATGAGATCGGCATCTTGGCGGCGGCGTTTGTGACGCGCCACCGGCCGGACGACGACTGAGGTAATTTTCGATTTTCGAATTTTAATTTTCGATTTGGGGTAGAATGCCGGCTATGGTGCGTCGCTGGCTCATTCGTCTTCCATTTCTGCTGGCGTTGGCGTTTGTCGTCGGCGTGTGGATCGTGAGTTATTTCTTGGGGATCTTCGTCAGGATGAATCTGGCGGGGCACTCTTGGGACGTCACTGCCGTCCAGGGGCTTGGTGGACTGGAAATTGGTTCTCCCTATTCCATCGTTCCGACAGTGCTCCATTTCGGGCAATTCGCGCACGCCAAAGATTTGAATTTGGAGCCAACGACCTTTGGCTTTCGCTGCCGTCCACGCATGTGGAATATCGGTTGGCCACAATACGTCTTTCCGCTCTGGCTGCCGACGCTGCTACTGGCGGGGCTGAACTGGTTCGTCTGGCGGAAGACGCGGGAGAAGGGGACAGCGCGAGGATTTCCGGTGGAGGTAACGAAAAAGGCTGATCAATGAAAGCGGGCGGAAAGTGGGCGCGTAGAAAGACGCCCCAGGCAAGGACGGGCTACCGGCGGCACCGGACGAAACACGCTTATGGCTGCTTCCTTCCGGACCTGACCAGGTTCACGGTCCACCCGTGCACCGGGCCCGCCCATGCCTGAGGCGACTGGCACCACTATATCCGACCGCCCCGTGCAATGCCATTGCCTTTCTGTGGCGTTCCATTATTATCCGGGGCAAGCGCGTGTGACTCGATGCGCGGCAGGCAAAGGCCTTGGCAGAATCGAAAACGCGGGTAACAACGGCGTCGCTCCCTTACGGTCGCGGCTCTGATTTTAGAATGCGGGATTTTCTGGAGGACTTTTCGTGATTCCCACTCATTTCGCCCTCAAACAGTCGGATATTCCCACGCAATGGTACAACATTCTGGCGGACTTCCCCCAGCCCATGGCGCCGCCGCTGCATCCGGGGACCAAGAAGCCGGTGTCGCTGGCGGACATGACGGCGATCTTCCCGGAAAACATCGTCATGCAGGAGATGTGCCCGGACCGCTGGGTGACGATCCCGGAGGAAGTGCGGCAGATTCTGTCGTTGTGGCGGCCCACGCCGCTGCTGCGGGCGATCCGGCTCGAGCAGGCGCTGGGGACGCCGGCGCATATTTACTACAAGTATGAGGGCGTGTCGCCGGCGGGTTCGCACAAGCCCAACACCGCGGTGGCGCAGGCGTATTACAACAAGCAGGCCGGGACCAAGCGCATCGCGACGGAGACGGGGGCGGGGCAGTGGGGCTCGTCGCTGGCGCTGGCGTGCAAGCTGTATGGCATCGAGTGCGTGGTGTACATGGTGAAGGTGTCGTTCACGCAGAAGCCGTACCGCAAGATGCTGATGAACACGTGGGGGGCGACGGTGCATCCGTCGCCGTCGAACCATACGGAGTTCGGGCGCAAGATGCTGGCGCAGGACCCGGAATGCTCGGGCTCGCTGGGGATCGCGATATCAGAGGCGATCGAGGACACGGTCAAGACGCCCAACACGAAGTATTCGCTGGGGAGCGTGCTCAACCATGTGTGCCTGCACCAGACGGTGATCGGGCAGGAGTGCCTCAAGCAGATGGAGATGGCGGGGGAATATCCGGACGTGGTGATCGGGTGCGTGGGCGGCGGGTCGAATTTCGCGGGGATTGCGATGCCGTTCCTGCATCGGAACCTGCACGACGGCAAGAAGACGCGGCTGCTGGCGGTGGAGCCGGAGATTTGCGCCTCGCTGACCAAGGGCGAATTCCGCTACGACTTTGGCGACACGGCGGAGATGACGCCGCTGTTGATGATGTACACGCTGGGGCACACGTATATGCCGCCGAAGATTCACGCGGGCGGCCTGCGCTATCACGGCATGGCGCCGGTGATCTCGCACGCGGCGAAGCTGGGGCTGATCTCGGCGGTGGCGTATCCGCAGTTGCCGGTGTTCGAGGCGGCGATGATTTTCGCCCAGACGGAGGGGATTGTGCCGGCGCCGGAGTCGAGCCATGCGATCCGGGCGGTGGTGGATGAGGCGCTGGCGGCCAAGAAGAGCGGCGAAAAACGCGTCATCCTGTTCAACCTCAGCGGGCATGGGCTGCTGGATATGCAGTCGTATGAGGCGTATATGAGCGGGCATTTGAACGATTGAATCCATGAGGGATTGAATCATTGAAACATTTCGTGATTGAATCATTGCCCCAGGATCGTGGTCCTGGGGTTTTTCATTGGGCGCTGCGGAGGACGGCTTCTGCGATCCACAGGTCTTTTTCGGTGTCAATATCCACGGAATCCTCGGGGGCGACGACAAGGCCGCGGCGGTCGGTGCCAAGGAAGGCGTGGGGGTCGGGGGAGTTTTCGGCGGCCATGAGGACTTCGGTGCGCATGACATAGACGGCGCCGGTGGGGCTGTAGAGGGGCGGCAAATCCTGCCGGCGAAATATGTGGTTGGGGATGTGCTTTTTGATTTTGCCGGTGCGGGAGAGATCGAACATCCAGTAGGGGTGCATTTTGCCCACCGGCGCAATCGTCTGCACCGAATCGCATCCCGTCTCCAGCAGCATTTCGATGCACTTGTCGATCATGCCTCCGCGCCGCACCGGCACGTTGCCGTAGAGCATCACGACGATCTGCGGCATAGTGGCAGGCATAGTGGCAGGCACACTCCGTGTGCCGTCAGCCTTCGCCGCACGTGTGCCTGCGGACGGCACACGGAGTGTGCCTGCCACT
>CAIPTQ010000064.1 GCA_903868035.1 uncultured Phycisphaerales bacterium | reverse complement strand
GGTTGAGCGCGGGGGGCGGCGCAGGGGTCGCCGCCGGTGGTGGCGCGGGAGAGGGGGGGGAATCTGGGGGCAATTGGCTCATGTGATGATTGGATTATACGCGGTTTGACCCTATGACTCCCGCCTTTTGCTACAATGAGGGTGGTTTCTAGGAGTATTGCCGATGAAAACCGAGGAATTGTTGAAACGCATTACGATCCGGCCCGAAGTTTTTGGCGGCAAGCCGATAATCCGTGATATGCGCATTTCCGTGGAAATGATTTTGAGCCTGCTGAGCCAGGGTGAGACGCATGCGTCGATTTTGAAGGATTATCCGGAATTGGCGGAGGAGGATATTACCGCGTGTATCACCTACGCACATCATGTGATCGCCAATGACCGATTTGATGAGATACTGGTTGCCCCATGAAATTTCTGATTGATCGTTGTGCGGGCCGGCGCTTGGCCGACTGGCTTGTGGCCACAGGCCACGATGCCGTTCATGTGGCGCAGTTGGGAAGTGATCCCGGCGATGCCGCGCTGTTGCAAGCGGCCTTTCAGCAAGGCAGGATATTCATCACCATCGATACCGATTTTGGAACATTGGTGTTCCGGGATGCGGCACAGCATTGCGGTGTGGTGCGATTGCCTGATGTATCCTCAGACAGGCGCATTGCGATCATGGAGCAGCTTTTGCTCAAGCACCCCGCAGAAATGGAAGCCGGTGCTGTCATCACGGTTCGGGGGAACCGTGTACGCATATCCATGCCGCCGCCGCTTCCACCACCCACTTCTTCATAAAACGCCAAAATCCGTTATCATGCCCCCATGCCGCCGATACTGCATGATTTTCTGCTGATCTTCATTCCGCTGTTCGTGGTGATCGACCCGGCGGGGACGATCCCGGTGTATCTGGCCCTGACGGACCGGTACGCCGAGGGCCAGCGGCGGCGGATTGCGGTGCGGGCGGCGACGGTGGCGGGGGCGACAGGCGTGCTGTTTGTGTTTCTGGGGCAGGCGACGCTGCGGTTTTTGGGGGTGCGGTTTGAGGATTTCCAGATCGCCGGGGGCGTGTTGCTGGCGATCTTGGCGATCATCGATCTGCTGATCCCCGGCAAGCCGGCGGTGGACCAGAGCGCACGCGATCCGGCGGAGCAGATCGGGATCGTGCCGCTGGCGGTGCCGCTGATCGTCGGTCCGGCGACGATGACGACGTCGCTGCTGCTGGTGAACACGTACTCGAAGGCGTACAACGATCACTTTGGGGCGCCGTACGGGCAGGCGATCGTGGCGACGATGGTGTGCGTGGCGCTGCTGATGAACGTGGGTCTGCTGCTGCTGGCGATGTGGCACTCGGGGCGGCTGACGCGGCTGGTGGGGCGAAACACGATGGCCGTGATGAACAAGATCGTGATGATTCTGCTGGCGGCGATTGCCGTGAGTTTGGTGCGGCAGGGGATCGTCGGCATCATTCGCAATCCGAGCGGCGGGTAGGCCCTTTACTTGAAAGGATTCCCATGTGGATTAAGGCAATTGTCTCATTCCTGTTTGTCTTTCTGTTTGCATTTGTCCTTGGGGGTTGGTTTCTGATGCCTTATCTGCCGCCGGTCCCTGATCATCCCGTGACAGTTGTTGATGCGGAGTACTGGACCACGAACTGGGCGGGAGCCGTGTTGGGATTGGCGCTGGGGGGACTTTCGGCCTGGTCGATTGTGCGAACGGAGCGAAAGAAACTTGCGACCGGCGAGCGCACCGGATCGGACGCGAAAGCGCATTCTTAGTCTCTATGTACCCTTGATTTTTCGCGGCATTCGCGACACGGCACGACTCTGAGCATCGTAGAATCGCAGAGGTGCATCCTTCCAGTGTTTGGCATAATCCACCCCGATCCGCACCGACACCCCTATCACCGGCACCTCACCCGCGGGCCGCGCCAGAAAATGCAGTCCCGCCCCCGTCACATCCACGCCATCCTGCGCCCGCGTGATATGCAAGGCGCGGGTGAGTTTGCCGGGACCGGAGAGGTCGGCATTCCAGCCGCCCTGCGGTTCGGCGGCACGAATGAGGACGGCCTGGGGGTCGTTGGCGGGACCGGTGACGACGTTGAGCATGTGGTGCATGCCGTAGACGAAATAGACGTACGCGTGGCCGCCGGGGAGGAACATGGTTTGGGTGCGCGGAGTACGGCCTTTGGCGGCGTGGCAGGCCAGATCGTGGGGTCCGACGTAGGCCTCGGTTTCGACGACGCGGGCCAGGTAGTCGCGCCCGCGATAGCGGCGCACCAGCGTCGCGCCGATCAGGCCGCGGGCGACGGTGACGGCGTCCTGCCGGTAGAAGGCGTGGGGGAGGCGGACAGGCGCGCCAGGTTCTGCTGTCATACGTATCGTCATGTGTGTTGCTCACCTGTAAAAGGAACGTCCGATAGTGCGCGACTTGAACGCCACGGCACATGGAATGTGCCTGCCACCGTTCACCTGATAAAGGCACGTCCGATAGTGCGCGGCGAGCCTCCATTTCTTGCACCGCCTTCCATTGTATGAAATATTGAAGGCGGCGCATCGCTGGGGCGCGGCGGAGATGCCGTCGCTCCCGGCGTGGGCTTATTGGGAGGCTCCCGTGCAACATATTGGTCTGACGCAGCAGGAAATCGAGCATTTGCAGCAGGTGATCGCCAAGCTGGACGCCCAGGCGCCCACCGAGGATGCCGATCGGCGGGTGCATCCGCGAATAGATTTTTGCCATCCGATGTGGCTGAATATGCCGGGGGAGCCGGGGCGGCCGTGGGTACACGTGTATTCGCGGAATCTCTCGACCAGCGGCCTGGGTTTTCTCACGCGCAATCTCTTTTATACCGGGCAGCACCTGGTGATCGCCCACGAGTTGAACGAGTTCACCCCCATGCTCGTGCTGTGCCGGGTGTGTTTCTGCCGGCCCATCGATATGGGCATTTTGGAGGTGGGATTGGCGTTTGTATCGGCCCGTCCCGATCCACACGCCGTCCGCGAAATACCCGCCGAGTGGCTGCTGCGCGTGCAGGAGAATGACTGGCTGAACCGGCGGAAAATGACCGCCGGCATGACGGCGTAGATATGCCTCCCCGGTTGGGCAGCCTCAACCCTTCACCACACCATGTCGATAATAGCAGCGGAAGGCCGGCGGCCATGCCGTTCCCTGTTTGGCCAGGAGTGCAACTTGATCACGTCCCAGGAACACCTCGATAAGGTCACCGAGATCGTCAAGAGTCTCGATGGGCACCTGCTCGAGGCGGATCAGAAGAACCGCCGGCGTTTGTCGCGGGTGGCCCTGCGCATGCAGATCACGGTGACGCTGCTGACGGGCATCGCCCCCTCGGCGGTGGACGTGTTGACGCGGAACATTTCGTTGTCGGGGCTGGGCTTTGTGTGCCGGCGGATGTTCCGGCCCGAGGAGCGCATCGCCGTCCTGCTGCGGATCCCCAAAGTGCCGCCGAAATTGCTGTTGGCGCGGGTCACGTTCGGCCGGTACATCGGCGGCGGACTCTATGAAATGGGCTCCGAGTTTCTCGAATGCATTTCCGACGCCCGCGCCGCGGCCCCCGCCGGCGGCACCGCACGCATACCCAATCACTGGCTCGTGGGCGCCAGCCACGCCAAGGCGGCGCATGTCACGGCGCCCACTGCCGCCCCCGCCGCAGCGGCCCCCGCCCCCGCGGCATGAGCCGCCCTCACAACCCGTAGATGCCGGTGAATTTCTCCGTCAGATATTTCAAGTACGCGTCCGTCGCCAGCGGCCGGCCCGTGGCTTGGCGGATGAGCGCGCCGGGTTGGTAGCGCTTGCCGTGTTGATGGATGCGGCTGCCCAGCCATTCGCGCAGCCCGGCG
The DNA here is from genome assembly GCA_903868035.1 of uncultured Phycisphaerales bacterium. The sequence continues at coordinate 19,001 of CAIPTQ010000064.1, read as the reverse complement.
AACTGGCCCGCCTGGATGTCCGCGCGGAGCGCGGGCATGTCCGCATTGGCCTTGTCGAAAAGCTGTGCCGCCAGCACGTTGCCCAGCGAATACGTGGGGAAGTAGCCGAATCCGCCGAAGGCCCAGTGGACATCCTGCAGGATGCCCTCGCGGTCGGTGGGCGGCGTAAGGCCCAGGCACTGGCGCAGCTTTTCATTCCAGGCGGCGGGGGCGTCCTTCACCGACAACTGTCGGGTCAGCAGCGCCTGCTCCATTTCATAACGCAAAATGATGTGCAGGTTGTACGTGACTTCGTCGGCCTCCACGCGGATGAACGACGGCGCCACGCGGTTAATCGCCTCGTAAAACGCGTCCAGCTTCACGCCGGCAAGCTGCGCCGGAAACGCCTTCTGCAAATGCGGGTAGTAGCGCAGCCAGAATTCCTTTGACCGCCCCACCAAATTCTCCCACAGGCGCGACTGCGACTCATGCACCCCCAGCGACACGCCCGACGCCAGCGGCGTGGCCTCATACTCGGGCGAAATGTTGAGTTCGTAGAATGCGTGGCCCATCTCGTGCAGGCAGCCGAAGAGGGCGCCGGGCAGCCAGTTGGCCTCCCAGCGGGTGGTGATGCGCACGTCGTTCTGCGAGAAGTTGGTGCAGAACGGGTGGACGGAGGTGTCCAGCCGGCCGCGGTCGAAGGGGAAGCCGCACTCCTTGAGGATAAACGCGCAGAACGCCTGCTGGGCGGCGGGGTCGTAGTTATGGGTGAGAATTTCGTTGGATATATTTTTGCCACGGGACTGGATCGCCGCCACCAGCGGGATGCCGTGGGCCTTGAGTTTCTCGAACACCGGCCCCAGGTCCGCCGCGGTCATACCTTCCTCAAAGTCATCCAGCAGGGCGTCGAATATCGGCACACCCGGCATGACGGCCGCGGCATATTGGCGTTTGAGGTCCAGCAACTTGTCCAGCCAGGGAGCGAAGGTGTGGTAGGTGTTGTCCGCCCGAGCTTGTTGCCAGACATCCTCGGCCCGCGAGGCGGTTTCGGCCAGCGCCACGACCAGTGCCGTGGGCACTTTGGTCGCCTTGTCCATGTTGCGGCGGGCGACGCGGAGCATGGCACGTTCCGCGGAGTCCGGGGCATAGACTCCCGCCCCCGCCTCCGCCGCGGCCAGCAAATCCTGCGTCTCCCGCGCCACGAACATCTGGTGTGAAATCTTCGCCAGCGTCGCCAACTGTTTGGCCCGCGCCTCGGACCCCTTGGCGGGCATGTACGTCCGCTGGTCCCAGTTCAGCAGGGCGTTGGCTTGGTCGAGGTTGTGGATGTCGGCGAGGCGTTCGAGCAAGGCGACCAACGGCATAAGCACCTCCGAAACAAAGAAGTGGTCGGATTATAGCCCGGGTCGAATCCGATGCACGATTATCGCCTTGCATTCCAGGTTATCGGGATAAAAGGAACTGGTCGTGGCCGGCCGCGCCGGGCGATGACGCCTTGGCATACGGCTTGGCCCATGGCTATAATCATGCCATGACAACCATCGAACTGCGACGTGAGATCAAGCAAGCGGTGGATCGCCTGCCCTCCAAACGGCTGGAGTCCCTGGCGGAGTATGTGTCGTTTCTGGATCAGGCTTCGCTGCGCCAGCGGCTGGTGAATGCGGAAAAGGCGCTTGTCGGCGGAAAGGGCGTCAACTGGCGCAAGGTTCGCGCGGATGTTTGAAGTCATCCTATCACCCGAAGCCCAAGCCTTTTATGCAACAGCCGATCACCCTTTGGCTAAAAAACTGGCCCGCTGTTTTGCCCAACTGGAACTTGAGCCACGCCGCCACAACAACATCAAGCGGCTGACCGGAGAATTGGCCCCAAGGTTGCGCTATCGCGTTGGGGATTGGCGCGTGATATTCCGAATTGATGAACCCACGCACCGCGTACTCGTGCTGACCATCGCCCACCGACGCGAAGTATATGAATGATCGCGGCACAAGCGTCACGCGTCCGCGATAAATTTGGAGTCCCCATGCGCTTTGTCAAAATGCACGGCATCGGCAACGACTACGTCTACGTCGACACCTTCGCCCAATCCTTCCCCCACCCCGACCAGCTCGCCATCCGCGTGGCCGACCGGCACTTCGGCATCGGCGGGGATGGGCTGATCCTCGTCGCCCCGCCCACCGACGCGGCCCGCCCACTGGGGGCCACCGTGCGCATGCGGATGTTCAATGCCGACGGGTCGGAATCCGAAATGTGCGGCAACGGCATCCGGTGCGTGGCGAAGTTCGCGTATGACCGCAAGCTCTCTACGCAGAATCCCATGCTGATCGAGACGGGGCGCGGGGTGTTGTCGCTGGCACTGAAAACGGCGGGCGGCAAGGTGACGGAGGCGACGGTGAACATGGGGCCGCCGGTGCTGGATTTGCCGCGGATACCGGTGGACGCGCAGTGGCTGGGGGCGACGGGGAACGTGCGGGTGTTTCAGATACCGGTGGGGACGTCGGTGGGGATGCCGGCGACGTTTGTGTCGATGGGGAATCCGCATGCGGTGATTTATGTGGACGACGTGGCCAAGATCGACCTGGAAAAAATCGGGCCGATGATCGAGCGGCACAAGGCTTTCCCAAGGCGGATCAATGTGCATGTGGTGCAGGTGCAATCCGCCGGCGAGGCGACGATGCGCACCTGGGAACGCGGCAGCGGCATCACCCTGGCCTGCGGCACCGGCGCGGCGGCGGTGTGCGTGGCGGGGGTGCTGACGGGGCGGACGGGGCGGAATCTGCTGCTGCACCTGCCGGGCGGGGATTTGACGCTGGAGTGGCGGGAGGCGGATGACTGCGTGTATATGACGGGTCCGGCGACGGAGGTGTTTACCGGGGAGTGGGAGGGGTGAGCGGAGTGAGCGGGTGGTGGGGGGGGGAGACCGCCAAATGGCGCGGTTTTCCGGGGAGGGGTTGGCGGTCTGACCTAACAAGATACCCTATATTGACGGTTATTCGCAGTGCCGGGGGGTTGGCGGCAGGATGGGTAATTTGGTGATTTTCGTGGTACGGGTTGGCACCGTGAAGGCGCGACGTAAAGTAGCCACAAATGAACGCCAATGAACACGAAGTTCACCACGCCAAGACGCCAATGCCAAGGCGGGAATTGGCCACGGATGAACCCTGATGGACACGGATGTTCATCATGAAGTCCGCGGAAACGCATCCGTGTGGTGCTCCGCATAGTCATAAAGCAATTGCCGAAGTTCTGTGCTCAGCATCCACATCACGCCGTCATCGGGCAAAGATCGTCCTGCTTGCATTATCCGGTCGATAACCTGCTGCCGGCGCTTTTGTTCTTCAGCGGAACCCTCCGGCCCGAGAATTGCCGATACTTTGCAAAGTTCAGCAGCCGCCTCCACGGCACCCACCTCTCGTAATGCTCTTTCGGTCTCCCGGGCGTACGCGCCCGGCGGATTGACCACCCATTGAAGCCATCCGCCATTGGACACTTCGCAATCGAGCAGCCAAACCAAATAGACCACTTTGTGCTCCTCCCGCATGGCCAGCCAGTTTCCGGCGGTATTGCATGCTTCAAGCACGAGTTTCACCGGATCGGGCGAAAGTCGTTCGCGTGCTTCCAGTGCCGCCTTGCGTGCTTCTTCCTGTGGGTGCCGGCGCAAGAGGCGCATGCGCTTCTGGACGTCATCCCGATTACGCTCAGCCAATACACACAACAATTCGGCAATCAGCGAAGATAGGGAAGGATAGTCGCGAACGGCGTCATCCGGTCGGTTGAGGATCGCCATCGCATCGTCGAGCAGCCGCAGGGTTCGCGCGAGCGGAATGGGAATCCCTTGCTTTCGCAGAGTGGTTAGCAGGTCATCCAGCCAATTGCGGTCTATGGTCAGGACAACGTCCGGTGCGAAATCGCGCAAGGCTCGCTCACGATCGACGCGGAAAAGTGCGGAGGCGAAGCGGATACCGCAACCCCGGTCCGTCCGGAGCGCACACTCGAGCATGAAGTCATACAAGGCCAGCGCGAGACCATCTTGCATTGAATAGTCACGGTTGGGGTATTCCAAAACATGGTGTAAACCCTCCGCAACGGCTTGCCGCACTTGCGCGTCGCCGTCGTTCGAAAGTCGCGCCAGCAAAGTGCCAAATCGGGATTGTCCCGTCGAGGCAAGCAGGCGCGCGGCTACCGCGCGCAAATTGGCATCCTGCGAAGCGGCCAGTGTCTGCGCCTCGTTCAAGGCATAATCGCTTTTCCATTCAAAAAGAATCGTCAGCATCACATCAAAACGCGGCCGGCCCCAACCGCACAGCATCACGTCCTTATTTCGATAGCGTGAATCATCGCGCAGGAGTTTTTCCAGCATGGGACGCGCCCGCGTGGGATGTTGGTCGAGCAATTCGTAGGCTTTAAATGCCGGCACATCATCCAGGAGGAGGCGCAATAGTTCCCGGAGTTCAGTGTCAGATGGATGCTCCGACAACCGCAACTCATTCGGGTCGGATCGGTAAGGCCGTCCGCGTACCCAATCAAGAAATCCCCAAGCCATGCGCAAATCCTATAGGCCATGACCGCCAATTGGCAAGCTCAAAACGGTTACGATCCCCGGGTAAGACGCCCGGCTAAAGCCGGTACTCCGAACACTCACAGCGGCATGACGCCTTCCCAGGTGTGCTCGGCGATGCACTTGGTGATTTTTGCGGCGATGTCCACGGCGATGAGGCCGTCTTCGCCGGTGACTTCGGGGGGTACGGTGCCGCGGGAGCGGATGGCTTGGAGGAAGTTTTCGAGTTCGGCGCGGACGGGTTCGCGGTCTTCGATGACGAGGTCTTCGTACTTGACGTATTGCTTGTAGTCGATCTGCATGAGGTCGGTGATGCGGCCTTCTTGGAGTTCGCGGCGGACGAAGGCGAGCTGTTTTTCGTTGGCGGTCCGGGTGATGACGGAACCGGCTTTTTTCTGGTAATCCACCGAGACGTAGCCGGCGGGGGAGAAGAGGCGCATTTTGCGTTCGGTGCGGAGGGCGAGGCGCGAGGCGGTGAGGTTGGCGACGCAGCCGTTGGCGAAGGTGAGGCGGGCGTTGGCGATGTCCTCGAACTGGCCGATGACGGCGATGCCGACGGCGCGGACGTCGGTGACGGGGCGTTGGACGAGGTGGGCGACGAGGTCGATGTCGTGGATCATCATATCGAGGACGACGCCGACATCGATGGAGCGGAAGGTCATGGGGCTGATGCGGTGGACCTCGACGAAGGCGGGGGTGAGCTGGTATTTTTTGAGGGCGCGGTAGGCGGGGTTGAAGCGTTCGGTGTGGCCGACCTGCAGGACGATGCCGCGGGCCTTGGCGACATCGACGATGGCTTGGGCGTCGGCGACGGTGGGTGCGAGGGGTTTTTCGATGAGGAGGTCAATGCCGCCCCCCGGTCCGGCGAGCGTTTCGGCGACTTGGCGGTGAAAGACGGTGGGGACGGCGACGGAGGCGGCGTGGATGGGGGTGTGGCTTTCGCGGCTCCAGTGGAGGAGTTCGTCGAGGGTGGCGAAGGCGCGGCAGCCGTGGGCGGCGGCGGCTTTCTGGGCGTTTTCCGGGTTCATGTCCACGACGGCGACGAGCTTGAAGCCGGGGATGGCGGCGTAGTTGCGCGCGTGGTGCTGGCCCATGCGCCCCACGCCGATGACGACGGCATTGATGAGGGTTATTCCTGCGGGCTGGGTGTCCATTCATACCTCACAAAATGACCAATGATCAAGGATCAATGGCCAATGACAACGATACGCTTTCTTCCTTGGCCATTGGTCATTGGCCATTGCGTCATTGGTCCTTCGCCTCAGTTTCCCGTCGCATGCGGCGTTTCCTCGCCGTTGTCTTCGCGGGTGAATGTGCCGCGCAGCGCCTCGCGGGCGCGGCCGAACTTGCCGGCCATCGAGGAGCGCATGAACGCCAGCAGGGTGAGGATGTCGGGCTGGCCGGGGTAGAGCTTTTCGAGTTCCACCGCCTGGGTGATCAGCGGGGTGGTGTCGCTGAAGAGCATCTTCCAGGCCGTCTTCAGCGCCTCGATCTGCTCCTCGGTGAATCCGCGGCGCTTGAGCCCCGTGCGGTTGATGCCGCGCACGGAGCAGGGATGGCCCTCGACCACCATGAACGGCGGCACATCGCGGGTGATCGCCGACAGCCCGCCGACGAACGAGTGCTTCCCGAAGGTCACGTAATGGTGCGAGGCCGCCCCGCCGGAGATGACGACCCAGTCCTCGACCAGCACGTGGCCGGCGAGCATGACGTTGTTGGCGAGGATGCAGTGGTCGCCCAGGATGCAGTCGTGGGCGATGTGGGCGGCGACCATGATGAGGTTGCCCGAGCCGATTTTGGTCACGCCCCCGCCGTCCTCGGTGCCGATGTGGATGGTGCAGTTTTCGCGAAAGGTGTTCTGGTTGCCGATGAGCAGCGTGCAATTCGCCCCGCGGTACTTGAGGTCCTGCGAGACGGTTCCGAGCAGGCAATTGGGGAAAAACTCATTCTCCGCGCCGGCAGTGGTGTGGCCTTCGAGCTGCGCGTGATGGTGCAGCACGCACCCGCGGCCGAGCTTGACGTGCGGCCCGACGTACGCAAACGGGCCGACGACCACATCGTCGGCCAGCTCGGCCCCGGTTTCGACCACCGCCATGGGATGAATTTTAGGCATGTTGCTCCACTGGTTTTTGGCGGCCTATCCGCCCAACTCGTTGTCCACCAACATAAACTTAATCTCCGCCTCCGCCGCCACCTGGTCCCCCACGTACGCCCGGCACCGCACATGCCCCGTCCGCGCCTTCACCCGGATGTTCACCGATTCCAAAATCAACTGATCCCCCGGCACCACCGGCCGGCGCAGCTTCACCTTGTCCAGCGACAGCAGCATCGGAATCTTCCCCGTGTGCTCCAGCTTCCGCGACAGCAGCAGCCCCGAAAGCTGCGCCATCGCCTCGACGATCAACACCCCCGGCATCATCGGGGTGTTGGGATAGTGCCCCTCGAAAAACGGCTCGTTCATCGTCACGTTCTTGATCCCCAGCGCCCGCCGGTCCCCGTCCATCTCGATCACCCGGTCCACCAGCAGCATCGGATACCGGTGGGGCATCAGCCGCAGAATCCGCCGCACGTCCATCACCGGCTCGCCCAGCGCCAGCCGCGCCCGCTTGTCGGCATTGAGCATCTGCGTCAGCCGCCGCACCATTGTGTGGTTCAGCGAATGCCCGCTCTTGTGGGCCACGATCTTCCCGCGAATCGGGCACCCCAGCAGATACATGTCCCCGATCAGGTCCAGCACCTTGTGGCGCACGCACTCGTTGGGGAAGCGGTACTCCGTGTCAATCGGCCCGGTGGTGTCCAGCACCAGCACGTCGCCGGCCTTCAGGTGCGTGCCCAGGCCGCGCGACCGCAGCATCTCCGCCTCGGCCTTGGTGACAAACGTGCGCGCCGGGGCGATTTCCCGGGCATAGTCGCCGCCGAGCGCGTAGGCGAAAAGCTGCCGGCGGATCGGTTCGAGGTTGCCGTAGTCCAGGTCGTAAAAGATTTCAAATTCATCGGCGGTGGGCGGCGAGGCGATGATGGTCGCGCTGCCGTCGCGCACTTCGAGGGGCGCGGTGATCGTCAAAAACTGCCGCTCCGCCGGCTGCTCCACGACGCCCGCCCGCGTCAGCGCCTCGATAAACGGCAGGCTGCTGCCATCCATCCCCGGCACTTCCGGCCCGCTGACGGCGATCTCCAGATTGTCGATCCCCAGCCCCGCCACCGCCGACATGCAATGTTCGATGGTCTCCACCGCGTCGGCCCCGCTCTTGATCGCCGTCCGCCGTGAGCGCTTGGTCACATGCTGCACCAGCGCGGGAATGCGCACGGGGCGCGACAGGTCGGTCCGTACAAACACGATGCCGTGGCCCACCGGCGCCGGTTTGAAGGTGAGCGTCGCCTCCGCGCTGGTGAACAACCCGCGCCCCGAAACCGAAATTTCGCCGGCAATCGACTTTTGCGGACAAACGACACTCACGGCGCGGCATGCTCCTTTCGATCAATCAAACCGCGCATTATGCGCCAATTCGGTCGGTTAATCCATGCCCCCCCAGTTTCAGTGAAACACGGAACCCGTAGCGTGAGCGAGGTGGAGTGACCGATCCAAACGACTCCCAGTCGCCTCGCGCAGGCGATTAAAGAATTCCCGTATGCGAAGGGCTATCCATCGCCTGCGCGAGATACCCCCCAGCCTGAATGCATGCAAGTCCGCCTCGCTTACGCTACTACGGGTTCCGTTTTGCCGACGGTACGCCGAACGCCCTTTTCCCCGCCGGCAACGCTATGATAGTCCCCTCCCCGCACCCTTTCGGAGCGCCTGATGAACGTCAATCCCTACCTCCGGGCCGCCGCCCTGGCCGTGGTCTGCCTGACCATCGGCTTCGGCCTGGGCCGCCAAAATCCCCTCCCGCCCGCCGCCCCGCTGCCCGCGCCGCGCCTGGCCGCCGCCCCGCCGCGCGATTCCTACCAGTTCTTCGACACCCTGGTCGATCTTCGCTCCCAAATCCTCCACAACTACGTCGAAAAAATCGACGACGACAAGCTCCTCACCGGCGCCATCAAGGGCCTGATGTCCGAACTCGACCCCTATTCCAATTACTTCACCAAGGATGAACTCGCCGCCTTCGACCGCGCCGTCCATGGCCAGTTTTCCGGCATCGGCGCGGAAATCTCCCAGGACCCCGCCACCGGCGTCTTCAGCATCGTCTCCCCGCTCGATGATTCCCCCGCCCTCAAGGCCGGCGTCTATGCCGGTGACCGTATCCTCAAGCTCAACGGCGAAACCACCGACGGCCTTTCTCTGAAAGACCTGCTCACCCGCATCGGCGGCGAGCCCAACAGCGAACTGAAAATGACCGTCATCCACGAGGGCGACAAAACCCCCGTCGAACTCACCGTCACCCGTGCCGTCGTCCAAATCCACTCCGTCCGCGGTTTCCGCCACCTCGACGGCGGCACGGCGGGGGGCTGGGATTGCCTCATCGACCCCGAGCACCGCATCGCCTACGTCCGCATCACCAACTTCATGGAAAACACCCCCGATGAACTCGATAAGGCCCTCCTGCCCCTCATCAATGACAAATCCGCCGGCTCGCTTAAAGGCATTATCCTCGACCTGCGCTTCAACCCCGGCGGCACCCTCCCGGCGGGCATCGACGTAAGCAAACGCTTCCTCGACTCGGGCGTCATCGTCACCACCGGCCGCCCGGACTCGCCCAAGCGCGATCTCGTCGCCGAGGCCACGCCCGAAAAAACCTATCCGCGCATCCCCCTCGTCGTCCTCATCAACGAGTATTCCGCCTCCGCCTCCGAAATCGTCGCCGGGGCGCTCAAGGACCACCGCCGTGCCGTGCTGATCGGGGCGCGCTCGTTTGGCAAAGGCTCCGTGCAGTCCCTCATCAACCTCGACAACGGCAATGCCGCCCTCAAGCTCACCACGCAGTATTATTATCTCCCCTCCGGCAAAAACATCATGCGCAAAAAAGACTCCAAGGAATGGGGCGTCGAGCCCGATCCCGCCTTCAACATCCCCCTGACGGACGAGGAAAACCGCGCCGTGCTCGCCGCGCGCAGCCAGAGTGAAATCATCCACAAATCCCTCACCCCCGCCTCCGCCACCAAGCCCGCGGCCGCGAACACTCCCGCCTCGGCCCACGCCGCCACCGCGCCCGCCCCGACCACCAAACCCGCGACCGCCCCCGCTACCGCTCCGGCCACGGTCAATCCCCTCACCAACGCCACCGCCACCACCTCCCGCGCCGAACCCGCCGATCGCCAACTTCAGCGCGCCCTGGAGATTCTCATCGCCTACCAGGCCTTCGGCCCCGCCAAAGACTTTGCCGCCGACGTCACCACCACCCGCCCCGGCGTCAGCGCCAGCATCCCGGTCAACACCCAGCCCAACCCGGCGACCAAACCCGGCGCCTCCTCCGAACTGCCGCCCGCCCCGGACGTGCCGCAATGAACCCTGTCCCCATGCTCATCCTCGGCCTCGAAACCACCTGCGACGAAACCTCCGCCGCCGTCGTCCAAGACGGCCGCGTGGTCCTCTCCAACGTCGTCGCCTCCCAGATCGACCTCCACGCCAAGTTCGGCGGCGTCGTCCCCGAAGTCGCCGCCCGCGCCCACCTCGAATCCCTCAACCTCATCGTCGCCGAAGCCCTGCGCCTGGCCCACATCACCCGCCCCGCCGAAGAACTCGCCGCCGTCGCCGTCGCCAACTGCCCCGGCCTCATCGGATGCCTCCTCGTGGGCACCGCCGCCGCCAAAGCCTTCGCCTTCGCCTGGCAAAAACCCCTCCTCGCCGTCAACCACGTCCAAGCCCACCTCTACAGCGTGGTGCTGGCGGACGCCCCCGCAATCGAAAATCGAAAATCGAAAATCGAAAATCCCCCCTTCCCCGCCGTCGGCCTGGTCATGTCCGGCGGCCACTCCTCGCTGTATCACGTGCATTCGTTCCACAATTTGCGGCGGATCGGCCAGACCCAGGACGATGCCGTGGGCGAGGCGTTTGACAAGGTGGCGGCGATTCTGCAACTGGGGTATCCGGGCGGGCCGTTGATCGACAAGCTGGCGGAAACGGGCGATCCCCGGGCCGTGAAGTTTCCGGCGGGGCATCTGGAGAAGGATTCGCTGAACTTCTCGTTCTCGGGCCTCAAGACGGCGGTGCTGTATCACGTGAATGGAAAGAAGGGGCGCGAGCGGGATGCGTCGTCGCTGACGATGCGGCAGAAGGCGGATGTGGCGGCGAGCTTTCAGCGCACCGCGGCGGAGATGCTCGTGGAGAAGCTGCGGCGGGCCGCGGGGCGGTTCGAGACGCGGTCGCTGGTGATTGGCGGGGGGGTGAGTGCGAACACGGCGATTCGGGCGGCGGTGGGGGCGCTGGGGGGGGAGTTGGGGTTGCCGGTGTTTGTGCCGGCGATGCGGTATTGCACGGATAACGGGGCGATGATTGCGGGGATGGCGTGGGAACTGCTGAGGAGCGGGCGGGTGGCGGATTTGAATTTGGAGACGGTGGCGACGGTGTGACTGACTCGGCCTGAGGAAATTATATTTTTTGTAAAGGTGCGCGCGATGTCGAGGAGTTGGGGGGGCAGGCTGCCTGTCATAGAATTGCGCTCAGGCGAAGTACAAGGCTAGTTCGACACCGCCATTTCCTTATTCGGCCCGCTCATTTCCAACCCATGCCCCTTGCTCACACGCATGCTTACCGTCGTTGTGGTAACCGCCTTTTCCAACTGAGTGGACTTGCTCACCTGAATGTTTACGGCATGCTCTCCATTCGGCGCTTCGAGTGAATAGATGCCATATGTGACGCGGAGACTGTTCAGCGGAAACCCGGCCAACGTGGTAAGTTGCTTGTCGCCGAGCTTGAACTTTTTGCCGTAGGCTTCAATCTCGACGGACAACCATTTGTCGCCGTCCACTTTTGCGGCCACGGTAATCGATCCCGTGTCGTCGATCCCGGCACTGACAAATTTTGCTTCAATCGCGTCCCACGGAAGGATCAGATCCTGGGATGCCAGGGCCAGGCCGCCAGATAACAAAACCAAGACCACCATGACACCGAACCCAAAACGTCGAGATTTCACGTGGTGCTCCTTATTTGCGCCTGTCGCCTGTCACCATTTAGTGATGGCGATAAAGCTCAGGCCTGTGAGAATAGACGACGTCTATTACAACGTCGCGCGCCTAATTTAGGGATCAGTCGCTGAACCGGAACCGCACAATCTGCACAATCGCCGACACCGCGTCCTTCCACCCGATCTTCTTGCCCTCCTCATACGTCCGCCCCGCGTACGCCACCCCCACCTCATACACCCGCACCCGCCGCCCCTGCGCCCGCCGCCCGCCCTCCCCGATCCGCATCTTGGCCACCTTGGCCGTCAGCTCCGGCTCCACCCCGAACCGCGGGCTCTTGATCGTGATCTTCGAGTACACCTCCCGCGTGAACACCTTGTAGCACACCTCCATGTCCGTCAGGTTCAAATTCGTCAGCGCGTTGGACAGCCACGTCAGCACGTTGTTGGCGATCTGGTGCCAGAAGTACATCACCCGGTGCGGCTCGCCGATGAACCGCGACCCGAACACGGCATCCGCCTTCCCGTCCAGAATCGGCTGCAACAGCTTCGGATAATCCGCCGGGTCATATTCAAAATCCGCATCCTGCACGATCAGCAAATCCCCCGTCGCCAGCGCCCACGCGTCGCGCAACGCCGCCCCCTTGCCGCCGTTCTGTTCCTTGTTCAGCAGCTTGAACGTCGCCTCCGGAAACAAAGCCGGTATCTGCTGCATGATGGCCCAGGTGTTGTCCCTGGAGGCGTCGTTGACCATGATGATTTCGCGGGTCAGGCCGCCGGGGAGGGGCTGTTCGACGACTTTTTTGACCAGTGCTGCCAGGTAGCGTTCCTCGTTGTAGACGGGGATGAGGATGGACAGCGTATGCACCTCCGGTTTGTGGACGGGCTGAAAATTCACCAGCACGCCGGCGCTGGGGGTGGCCGGAGTCCGGGGGTCCGCGCCCGCCTCGGGCGGTGGGGATGGGGATGCGGTGGGGGTGGCGGACATCACGCTCTCCGGCTCAAGCGCCAAAACCATGGCGATGCCTTGTATTCAACACCACCATCGGGCCAAACGCAACTGCATCGGCTTTGTCACAGGTTTTTTTGTGGCGGAATGGACCGTGAACGTGCCGTGGCCACGCGCCACTGCCGCAGCGCGTCACTGGCCACTGGCCACTGCTCAAGTCAGCAGCGCCTCGGTTTCCTTGAGCGCTTCGGGGAGCGCCTTGGCCAGTTCGTTGAGCGCTTCGATTGGCAGGTTCAGTTCGGCCAGCACCGCCGGGTCGAGGGCTTCGTTCTTGCACGTCAGCGCGTAACCCAGGCCCTCGCGGGCGCAAATGTGGTCGGCCACGTGAATCACATTGGTGAGCCACCGGCATTCCTGGGCCAGGGCCATGGGATTGTGGTGGAAGCCGGTGACGTACTGGAAGGAGCGCGGGAACTTCCACTTGAGCGTCAGGGCGGCGCCCAGCGCCTGGTGATCCACGCCGATGATCTGGGTCTCCAGATCGATGTAGCGCACGTTTTCCCGGCTGGCCCGTTCGGCGACTTCCACCAGCGGCTCGCGCAGGGACTGGAGTTCCACCAGGATGCCGATGTCGTGGATCAGGCCGGCCAGAAACGCTTCGTCGGGAAGGTCGTTGGTGAGTTTGGTGACGATCATCTTGGAGAACACGCCCACCGCGATCGAGTGGGACCACAAGTCCTTGGCCGAGAAGTGCGGCGAAACGTGGCCGCCGCGGAACAGCTTGGTCAGCGAGGCCGCGATGACAATGTTTTTGACGGCATTGAGGCCCAGCAGCACGATCGCCCGGTTGATCGAGCCGATCTGGCCCGGCAGGCCGTAGAAGGCCGAGTTGACCACCTTGAGGATGCGCGAGACCAGGGCGGGGTCGTTGGAGATCAGCCGGTTGAGATCCTGCGTGGTGGAACGGGGGTTCTCGACCAGTTCAATGATCTTGAGCGTGATCTCCGGGAGCGTGGCGATGTGCGAAATCGAGTTGACGGCGTCGGTGATGAGGGCCTGGGTGTCCTTCTTGGGCGGAGCGGCGGCGGGGGCGGTGACGGGGGAAGGGAGTGCGGACATGCAAGCCTCCTCGGCTGAAAATGGTGCTCCGGGAGCGGTAGCCTCAGACTGTTATCGGTGGTTGTGGGGGGGGGCTTAACGAATGGTGGGGGCTGATAATCGTGGAGAGGGCGATGCATGGTTTTGCCAAGCATGGGGGCCCTCGCTTACGCTAGGGGTACAACATTGGTTGTTTTACTGGAGTTGCTTTTGTCCGCCCCAGTCCCTGATGTCTCCATCATCGCCCCCGCCTTCAATGAGGAGGGGAACGTCGAACCGCTGCTCGAGCGCGTCCGCGAGGTTTTCGAGCCCACGGGCCTGGCGTATGAGGCGGTGATCGTGGACGACTGCTCGACCGACGGCACGCAAGCCAAGCTCTTGCAGCTTGCCGCCAAATACCCATGGGTGCGGGTCATCCGGTTGGAGCGGAATTCCGGCCAGACGGCGGCCATGGATTGCGGGTTCCACCACGCGCGGGGCCGGGTCTGGGGGACCGTGGATGCCGACATGCAGAACGATCCGGGTGAAATCGTCCGGCTCATGAAGCTGCTGGGGCCGGAGGTGGACATGGTTAACGGCTGGCGCAAGGACCGGGCGGACAAAAACAAGGGCATGCGGCGGATACAGACGAAAATCGCCAACGGCATCCGCAACTGGCTCTCGGGCGATGACATCAAGGATTCGGCCTGCGGGTTGAAGGTGTACAAGCGGGAGTGCCTGGAGGGGTTGACGCTGTATAAGGGGATGCACCGGTTTTTCCCCACGCTGGTGCGGATGCGCGGGTTCAAGGTCATCGAGGTGCCCGTGTCGCATAATCCGCGGCTCACCGGGGAGACCAAGTACAAGTTCGGCAGCCGGGTGCTGCGGGCGTTTGTCGATTTGCTGGCCGTGCGGTGGATGAAGAAGCGGGCGCTGCGGTACACGGCCAAAGAGTTGACACCCAAGGCATAAATGCTATAGATGATATAGATTTTTTTTAATTTGTTGGAATGAAAGGATCAATGCATGCATCGAATTTACGGAACCGTCATTGTGGCGCTCGGGCTTTTCCTCATCACGGCGTGTGGCGTGCAGAAGGCGGCGCTGACTGAAGATCAGGTGCCCAGTGCCGTCAAACAGACGTTTCATGAAAAATTCCCGGCGGTGCAGAACCCGGGATGGAGCCTGAAATCCGACCAGAATTACGAAGCCGAGTTCGCGGTGCAACAGGTGGAGATGGCCGTGAAAATCGATCCTGCCGGCAAGTGGCTCGAAACCGAAACGGCGATCCCGCCCGCCACACTGCCGCCGGCCGTGCAGAACACCATGGCCGCGCAATTCAAGGATTACCAGCTCATCGAGACGCAAACTCTGCTGCGCGCCGGCGCGGCGCGGTCGAATTATGAGCTGCATTTGGACAACGGCAAACAAGTCGTGAAAGCGGAGTTTTCCCCCGAGGGGGCGCTCCTGACCCAGTCCGCCAAGCCCAAGCCGTGAGTCGCCAATTGAAGTGGAATGAGGCCGGTCATGCATGAATCGGAATTGTCCGCCGGGCTGTATCCGGAACAGAAGACGCTGCTCTATCAGCCGGGAACGATGGTGCGCGTGACGCAGCAGATTCCCCGGCGGACGGATACGTACACCGCCACGGTGACGGGGAAAGTGCTGCGGCAGGAACGGCAGAACTCGGGGTCGTGGTATGCGCGCAATCCACGGAACAAGCTCTGGCTGGACCGGCTGATCCTCGAAAAGGCCGATGGGGAAATTACGATTTTGAACCTCGATGAGTACACCGTGGTGGAAGTGCTGGAGGGGGCGGAGGGGACGAAATCCGAGTCACCGCTGATCGAGCCGGCCCAGGATGCCGCGGCCAATGTGACGTGAGGATTCCACGACCACAAACCACAGGCCTCCGCCGCAGGTGGTATAATCCCCTATATCATCCCTTTTGCTGGCGGCCAGTTGCGCCTGCGAATGGGCGGGATCTTCCATCAGGTTTCCCCATGTTTGCCAATCTCCAGCGGATCGTGAATTCGACACGGGCGGTGCGGGCGTGGTTTCTCGACAGCCCGGGGGCGGGAAAGCCCGCCCTGATTACGGAACTGGGTCTGCATGTGCAGGGTTGGCTGCTGACCCGGGAAGCGGTGTCGTCCTCGTTCATGGTGGTTCGAACCAGCCGGGGAACGCAGGCTCTGGCGTTCACGGAGCGGCGCCCCGATGTGATTCAGAGCGTCTTGGGCGGCGCGCCGCCCGACCACCCGCAGATGGTCTGCGGATTCTCCGGGTTCGTGCCGCTTCCGGTGGACGAATTTACGCTCGGGGTGAGTCTGGAGGGGGAGGTGACCTGGCTGAGCGAAGTGCGGTTGGGCGCCAGCCTCGAAGCCGAGCTCGTTCCGCCGCGGTTCAAGGTTCTCTGCGGGCGCGACGGCTGGCTGTTTCTGGACAACGAC
Source organism: uncultured Phycisphaerales bacterium (assembly GCA_903868035.1). The sequence continues at coordinate 2,933 of CAIPTQ010000064.1, read as the reverse complement.
TCCAATCGCAGCGTGGATCAGCATATGGGCCGGTTGATCCTGGATGACGGCCAGTTGGCGCGCTGGCGCTCGTATCTCGATCAATGCCGCGCCCTCGCCGCGGAAAGCGGCGCCCGCCAGGCTCTCTTGATTGCCGCCTCCAAGGAACAAGTCCTGCCGGAATACTACCCCTACCCCCGGGGCGCGCGCACCGTCTCGGACCAGGTCCTGGCCTTGTGCGGTCCCGCGGACCACGTGGTCCCGGCGGCGTTAGTCCTGGCCGCGCAGCCCGATCGGGAAGCATGTTTCATCAAGACCGACACGCACTGGAGCGACCGCGGGGCGCTGCGGGTCGTGCTGGCGTTGCTCGAGGAACTGGGGTTGGACGCGGGGCCGGCGCGGCGGCATTTTGCGGCCGATACGTATTGCATCCGGCCCCATGCCGGGGACTTGGGCGGCAAACTAATCCCCGCGCGGGTGAGTGCCACGGAATTCCTGCTGGCCCCGCCGGTGGATGCCGTGTTCGACGGCGTCCTGCCCGGCGCCGGGCGCAAGTTCGAATATGCGCAGCGCGAAGCGCTCTGGCCCCTCCGCCTGCTTTGGTTTGGCTCCTCGTCGACCCATACCGCCCTGAAGTATCTGGGGCGGTTGTTCCAGCGGGTCGTGTTCGTCGAGAACGCCGGCGCGGTGGACCCCGCCTTGGTGCGCCAGGAACGGCCGGATGTCCTGGTGATGCAGACCACCGCCCGTTACCTGATCGAGCCGCCGGCCATGGGCGCCGGCCAGCCGCGGAGCCAGGCGACCCCGGCACGCGGGAGGAGGTTCCGCGATCCCGTGCGGGGCTAGCAAAAAACCGCGCCGCATCTCCGCTCTGTGTTATAATCCACGCATGGCAACGGTTGCCCGCACATTCAGTTCGCATGCCGCCGCCGACGCCGCGGATCGCGCCTATTACCAAGCGCTCACCCCGCAGGAGCGGCTGGATATTTTGTTGACGCTCATCGAGCGTGGGAAGAAGCCGCATGAAATTGGACAAAAACTTGCGCGAGTTTATCGCATTGTTAAACTCCCACGGCGTTGAGTATCTGGTCGTCGGTGGTCATGCCGTCGCCTTTCATGGCCACCCGCGTTTCACCGGCGACATCGACTTTTTTGTCGCGCTCAGTCCCGCCACCGCCGGGAAACTCATCGCGGTTCTGGACGCCTTTGGTTTTGGCGGCATTGGCTTATCGAAAGAGGATTTCCTCGCGCCTAATTCCGTGGTGCAGTTGGGATTTCCCCCCAATCGCATCGACCTGGTCACCGGCATCGAAGCCGTCAGCTTTCAGGAAGCCTGGGACCAGCGGATCGCCGGGGAACTCGACGGCCTGCCCGTGCATTTCATTGGCAAGGATCTGCTGGTGAGGAACAAGCGTGCCGCCGGGCGGACCAAGGATCTCGCCGACGCGGAGGCCATTGAAGGCACGGAGCGCACGCCGCCCGCTTCACAGTAAACCAATAGGAGACCCCATGGGCCCATTCGACAACGCCCTCGAACGCCTCGGTATCATCCTGCCCACCGCGCCCAAGCCCGTCGCCGCGTATGTGCCCTGCGCCCGTTCCCACGGCGGCCAGCTTCTCTTTGTCTCCGGCCAGCTCCCCTTCAAGGACGGCACCCTCACCTGCACCGGCCCCGTCCCCACCGCCGTTTCCATCGAACAAGCCGCCGAGGCCGCCCGCCTCTGCGCCATCAACGCCCTGGCCGTCCTCAAGGACGCCTGCCACGGCGACCTCAACCAAATCGCCCAAATATTGCGCCTGGGTGTGTTCGTGCAATCCGCCGCGGGGTTCGACGGCCAGCCCAAGGTCGCCAACGGCGCCTCCGAACTCCTCGCCGCCGTCTTCGGCGACGCCGGCAAACACGCCCGCGCCGCGGTGGGCGCCAACACGCTGCCGCTGAACGCCACGGTCGAACTCGAACTAATCGCCGAACTCCGCGTGCCGACGCATCGCACTGGCCTACCCGCCCTGTAACGCGGGCGTCTGGCCTTGTCCCCTTGTCACTCCGTCGCCGCGCCGCCTTCCCGCTTCGGCAGATTCTTCCTGCCCATCCCCACCTTCGGCTCCGTCCCCTTCATCAACCGCACGATGTTCGCCCGGTGCCGCACGATGATCAGCAGCGAGAACACCCCCGCCACCATGATCAGCGGCCAGCGCTGCGGCCACGTCAGCCAGGTGTCCACCAGCGGGTTGTAATGCCAGCTCGCCAAATACGCCACCGTCCCCACGAACACCATCGACGCCGTCATCGCCGCCAGCGAAACGTACCGGTACACCAGCAGCATGAACAAAAAAAACAAGCCCCCGGCAATGCCCGCCAGCGTATACAGCGGCCAGAATCCCAGCACCAGCCCAAACCCCGTCGCCACCCCCTTGCCCCCCCGTAAACCCTTCAGCCAGATCGGAAACAAATGCCCCAGCAGGCACGCCCCCCCCGTGATCAGCGGCGCCCAGTTCGGCAGCACTTCAAAGTGCCTGTCCCAGACCCGGATCAACAACGCCGTCGCCAGCACCGGCACAAACCCCTTCGCCCCATCCAGAAATAACGCCTGCCAGAAATACCGCATCCCCAGCACCCGCCCCAGGTTGGTCGCCCCCACGTTTTTGGAGCCTACCGTGCGGATGTCCACCCCGTGCGCGATGCCGATGAAGAACGCGAACGGGATCGACCCCAGGAAATACGCGCCCGCCGGCAGCACGATAAACACAATAATCTGCGCCATGTTCATGCGCTTATCCTCGCATGAGCGCGGCGCGTTGTCACGTGGTATAAAGTGGTTTATGTAATCCGGAAATTCTGCAACGCCCCCGCCGCGTCCTTCGCCACGTTGCGGAATTCCATGCATCGGCAATAATGCGTCCATTGCCACCAAGGATGGAGGTGTCGCTTGGCCCCAGCAAGGGATGTTCGTCTC
>CAIPTQ010000063.1 GCA_903868035.1 uncultured Phycisphaerales bacterium | reverse complement strand
GTCTTGGCCAGGGGGGTGACCTTGGGCGGCGGGGGCAGGGCTTTGCCGTCGTCGAATTGGATTTTTTCGTCGATGGCCCCGGTGGCCCCGGTGAGTTTCAGGGAACCATCCCAGTTCGAGTAATACTGGCTGCCGGCGCCTTTAATCAGATCATCCAAATCCCCCCAGACGATTTTCACGTAGGCTACATAGGTGGTGCCGACCTTGGAACTGCGGGTGACTTCCACCAGCAGTTTGTCGGAGGGTTTGTTCTGGCGTTCGATGCGTTGATCGACGGGCAGGGGCATCTTGCCGCCGAAGTCCTTGACCTTGGGTGCCGCGGCGGGCGGCGTTGCGGGGGTGGCGGGCTTGACGGGGAGATTGGCGGCGGTGGCCGGGAAGGTCGTGCCGGCGATGAAAAGGGATGCGCCCAGAAGCCAGATAAAGGATTTGGTCATGACCGATCTCCGTATTTGGGTAAAAAAGCCCGCAGCGGGCCTCCAAAGGAAAGTGACGAATCACAGGCCAAAGGGTGCAACAGGGTACTTCTATGCCGGGCAAATCGTGCGGATTTGTGGATTTGGTTGGGGATTCGACCGAGAATGTAGTGTAGAATGATACCGGACGCCGTACGCGTCTGGACAGGATGGGTGTGAGATGAGAATGACCCCAGATTTCAAGATGCAGTTCCTTGCCGGTGCCGTGCTGCTGGCGGTCTCCGCCGGCGTTTCGCTGGCCCAGGTGCGCCAGTTGCAACAGGGCGGCATGATGGACGCCAATCCCCAGATCGGCTCCGGCGGCAGTAACCGCCCCGTGCAGGGATACGTCCCCATCAACGGCAATGACATCATGACCGGCAACGTCTCGGGCCTGGCCTATTTCCATGGGCGCGTGGGCACCACTTCGCCCTACCAGTTCCAGGGCAACCTGGGCTCCGCGTCGCTGAACAACTTCGCGCGCCAGTCCGCCGGAAATCCCAACGGCGGCACGTACATCGGCGGTTACTCCACCTACTATCTTCCGTCCAGCACGGTCTCCACCGGCGGCGGAGCGCTCTATTCGGCGCCGGTGGGCAGCGGCTTTGATTCCGGGATCGTGCCGCGGAATTCGGTCAGCCCCATCGTCAGCAGCGGTCAGATCAACGGCGGCATGGGGGTGCAGTATCAGGCGATCAACCGCGCCCTGCCGGCGACGCCGCTGGAAGCCGGGTCGCCGGGCGCGGTGACCTCCAGTCCGCTGTTTGTGCTGCGGACCACGGAACTGACCGTCAAGCGCCCCGACGTGGGCCAGCCCGCCACGCAACCCGCCGGCACGCCCGAAGCGGGCAGGAATGATCCCAAGGCCACGCCGGACAATCCGGCCATGATTCAGGGGGCGATCAACGGCGGTCTGGACAGCCGCATCGGCGCGCAGACGGATGACCTCAAGACGGCGATGGTGAGCGACACCTACATGAAGCTGGTCGACGAAATGAAGTCCGCCAAGGGCACTCCCGGCAACATCCCCGGCGCGACCGGAGGCACGACTGCCGTGCTCAAGCCCGGCGGCCTGGTCACGGACATTGACCCGCTCACCAACCAGCCCCGGACGATTGCAACGCTGCCGCCGTTCACTGGCCGCGGCGGCCCGGGTGTGGGCGGCCCGGGAGCCGCGACCCAGGGTGCCGGCGCGCTCGCCCCCTCGCCTAAACGTCTGACGGAACTCAGTGATGAGGAACTGTTGGCGGGCAAGAACGTCAAGCCGCTCAAGTTGGCCCCGGTGGAGGGGCCCGGCAGCCTGGCCTCGGGCTATGACATGATGATGGTGCGCGGGGAGAGCAGCCTGAAGGCCGGCAAGTTTTTGGATGCCGCCGAATCGTATCAGGCGGCGTTGTCGATGAAGCCCGACGATCCGCTGGCGTTGGTGGGCCGGGCGCACGCGGAGATGGGGGCGGGGCTGTACGGCTCGGCGGAGTACGACATGAAGTTTGTCTACACGCGCAAGCCGGAACTGGTGGCGCTCAAGTATGACGTCAGCTCGTTTATCCCGGCGTCGCGGCAGGAGTTCCTGCTGGGGGATTTGCAGAAGATGACGGCCCGGAAGGAAATGGCGGGCATGGCGTCGTTTTTGTACTGCTATCTGTGCTATCAAACCGGCCGCAATGCGGAACTGCAGGCGGAACTCAAGGCCTGGGGCGAACGGCCCGGACATGATGACTGGCAGGCGGTGGCGGCGCGGGCGTGGGCGACGAAGTGATTTTCGATTTATTGATTTTCGATTTTCGATTTGTTTGATGGACGAGGGAGTGCGTTGGGGGTAAAAAGGGGCGGGTGGTGCGGCGGATTTGGGAGGTGAACGATGGCGCGGCGGCATGGGCTGAGTTGGATGTGGCTGCTCGTGGTCATTGTGTTCATTGCGTTGTTCATTGGATACCTCTTGCCATCACGGGGTGGACGTGGTCGTCCCAACCGTGTTTTGTGCATGTTGAATTTGAAGCAGCAAGGAATCGCGTTTGCAATCTATGCGCAGGAGAATGGTGGGCAATGGCCAAACTCCAAGTCGTCACTTGGTTCGCTATGTGAGCAGACGATTGAGACGCGGGACGCGCTGGCGGGTGCGATGACTGGTACGTCGCCCGCAACAGTTCAGAAAATATTCTACTGTCCGAACAATGCGGCGCAGGATCCGGCGAAGCTCTGGAATGCCGGCGGCGTTAGCACCTGGGGCTATGCGTGGCTGAACGATCGTGGACCGGCGGGCGCGGCATTGCCGGCGGAGTTTCCGGCACGGAGCGTCCCCTTGCAGTATCACTCCAACCTCAACAAGATTCGGCAGCTTAACAACGCCGTCCTGGCCTTGGATGTGATCGTGACCGACACCGATGCGCCGCCGCTGAATTACACCCCCAAAGGCGTCACCGTGACCTTCGGCACGAACCACATGCCAACCACACCATCAACCAACTATCAAAACGTGCTCTTCCTCGACGGCCATGCGGACAGCGTGAAGTTTGATCCCAAGAAAGCCGTCGCCGTGAAGCAGCCGGGCGGGGGGTATTTCTGGTTTCCCAATCCATGAGGTGGCAGATGGGGCGAGTGAAAATCCCCAATAAACTGATACAATACCTGCTCGTGGCATTCATTCTTGCTGTGATCGTCCTGATACTGTTGCCGTCGCTGGGACGGCGGATTGATGGTAGCCGAAGGCCATGTATCGCCAGCTTGCGGAACCAATACATGGCCTTTGCCTTTTATAACATGGATTACAACGGCGTATGGCCTTCGTCGGGTGCGAAGTTGGGATCGTTGTGCGAACAGTCGCTGGAGACTAGGGATGCCCTTACACAAATGATGGGCAAACCAGGCGCAACCAAAATTGGCGCGCTCCAGAAGGGGTTTTATTGTGATTACAACCCGCAACAGGAACCCGCCAAGTTATGGGATCGCGGCGGCGTAAGTGTGTGGGGATATGTCTGGCTCAACCAACGGAATGTGGCCGTGACTTTTCCCGCAGATGATCCGTCATTGGCCCTATTCGCGCGTCTGACGGATCAACCTTCCGATCAGATTCTCGCGCTGGATGTCATCGTCTCCGATACCAACTCCGGCACCATCAACTACGCATCCCCTTCGACGGCGGTTCCCTTCGGCTCAAGCCACATGTCAGGCGCCCGGCCGTGGGAAGCCAATGTACTGTTTCTCGATGGCCATGCGGAAAGGCGGGCTTTTGATGAGAAGAAGGCGGTGGCAGTGAAGCAGCCGGGCGGGGGGTATTTCTGGTTTCCCAATCCGTGAGATCGAGGGGTAAGGGGTATTTTCATGTACGGGCAGGAAATGGTACTCTATACCCCTGCCGCACATTTTCGCGCGAACCTCTGGACCGTGCCGTCGTATTAGAAGGGTCAGACCGGGTGTTGACTGACGAACAACTGCTGGTGGGCTATGCCCTGAGTGGTGGGGGCGAGGGCCAGCGCGCGTTCGCGGAGCTTATCCGGCGTTATCAGCAGGAATTGTTCGCGTTCCTGGCGCGATTTGTCTCGGATTCGGCCGCCGCTGACGACCTTTTCCAAGAGACATTCATCCAGGTTCACAGGAATGCGAAAAGCTTCGATCCGGAGCGCAGGTTCCGGCCGTGGCTTTTCACAATTGCGGCTAATAAGGCCCGCGATTATTTGCGTTCCACGGGACGGCATGCCGCGCGGTCCCTGGACAACGTGGCCGGGCACTCCGGCGATGACGACGCACCGGCGTTCGTCGATTTGATGGACTCGGGGCTGGCGCCTCCGCCGCGGGAATTGTCCCAGGCGGAGGATGTGGCAGCCGTCCAGCGCGTGCTGGCGGAGATGCCGGCGCATTACCGCGAGGTGCTGGTGATGAGCTATTTTCACCAGTTCGCCTATCGCGAGATGGCGGACATGCTGGCGATCCCGCTGGGCACGGTGAAAAGCCGGCTGCACGCGGCGCTGGCGGCGTTTGCCAAGGCGTACAAGGAGGCGGTGCCGGCGATTAGCGAGTGACGAAAGATGAATGACACAAGGTTTTAGGATGAGTGGCATGGAATCGGAGCACGAACAACTGACGCTCTCGCCGGCGGATGCCGTGGAGGCGGACGCGCTGTTGAACGGCGGGCCTAGTGCCGATCCCGCGCGGCGGGCGCGCGTGGCGGAGTGGCTCAAGGTGCTGGAGGCCTCGCCCATGCCCGAGCCGGCGGGGGACTTGGCGGTGCGGACGCTGGCGGCGGTGCAGGCGGAGCGGATGAAGTTGGGGCCAACTGAGCGGCAGACGGGGGAGCCAGCAGCACACGGGCGGCCGACGGGGGCGTCGACACTAGGGGGACGGCCGACGAGGGCGTCGGCACCACAGTGGCGGCGGCGCTTGGCGGAGTTTGGAGCCATGGCCGTGGCGGCCATGTTGCTGCTGGCGGTGACTTTCGAAGGGTTGGGCACGGCGCGCCGGTCGGCGGCACGCGTCGCCTGCCAGGCGAACATGCAGAAAATCGGCCAGGCCTTCACCCAATACGCCGGCCCCGGCGACGAAGGCACACTGCCCATGCTGGCCATGCCCGCCAACCAAAATTGGCTCCATGGCAACGCCGCCGGCGGAACGGCCGCGATGAACAACGCGGCGAACCTGCTGCCGCTGGTGACGGGGCAGTATCTGGCGGTCAAGTCGCTGTTTTGCGCCGGCGCGGGCGTGCCCAACGAGCCGATCACGCTGGGGAAAAACGAACTGCCGGCGATCGGGTATTCGTATCGCAATTTATACGGCCCGGAAAAGCCCCGCTGGGACGGCCTGAAGACGACCCTCGTGCTGGCGGACAAAAATCCCATCTTCGGCACGGAGATGCACCCGGAGCTGGCCCAGCAAAACTCACCCAACCACGACGGCAAGGGCACCTACGTGCTGCGTGCCGACGGCTCGGCCACGTGGGAGATTTCGCCGAACATCGGCCCGGATCGCGACAACATCTGGACGCTGGGCACGGGGAAGGAACGCCTGGCGGTCTACACGGGACGCGAGGTGCCGCAGGGATTGAAGGATGTGTTTATGTGCCCGTGAACCCAATCTCCGGGGCATGGTACGCGAATGAGCCGCACCACATATTCGAAAGAGCCGGTCCTTCGGACCTCACGCGGGTGTGGTGGCGCCCTACCATGTGCTTCCGCACATGGCTACTGAAAGCCGCCGCTTCGCGGCTCCGAGGGAGTAGCCACTATTTCTGGGAGTCGCCACTATTTCTGGGAGTAGCCACTATTTCTGGGAGTAGCCACTATTTCTCGGAGTAGTCACTATTTCTCGGATGCACCCCTTTGCACCCTTTGGCGGTACAATGCCGGCGGTCTCATGCAAAGGAGTCTGTCATGACCGATTCCCCCGCCACTCCTGCTTCCCCCAATCCCGTCACCCCGGGCGCGCCGGCCCCGAAGAAACGCTCCGTCGGCAAGATCATCAAACGCACCGTTCTGGCCCTGTTGCTGATCCTGGTCGTGGGCATCGTGGTGTTGTACCTGATGCGCAACAGCCTGGTCCGGGCCGGCGTGATGTACGGCGGCAAATATGCCACCGAACAGGAAACACTCCTGGATGCCGCGGATCTTTCGCTAGGGGGCACCCTCGACCTGTCCCAGTTGCAGATCAACAATCCCACCGGCTATCAGGGGCCGTTTCTCAAGATGAAGGCTTGCAACGTCAAAGTGCAGCCCGGATCGCTGCTCTCGAGCGAAGTCGTGGTGGAGTCGATCGCGATCTCCGGCCTGGACATCACCGTTGAGCAAAACGGCATGAAGAACAATCTCGCCGAACTGATGGACATCATGAAAAAGAAATCGCCCGCCGCCAGCGCCGCCCCGGCGGCCGGCGGCAGTTCCGCGCCGCCCGCATCCCCGGGCAAGCAACTCAAAATCACATGCATTGATCTGGCGGCCACCAAGGTACACTTGCGGGTCAGCGGCCTGGTGCCCTTCAACCTGGACCTGGACCTGGGCCCGATCCACCTGGATGACATCACCAACCCCGACGGCCGCCCGATGAAGATTGCCGACGTCATCGTGAAGGTGCTGCTGCATGTGTCGCAGCAGATTACGCAGGAAATCGCCAACAACCCCAAGATTCCCAACGAGCTCAAGAACGGCCTTAAGGATGTCACGGCATTGGTGGACAACCTCAAGGGCAACCTTAACAAGAGCCTCAAGGGCGGCCTCGGCAAAGTCCTCAAGGATGCCACCAAAAACATTCCGGACCTCGGCAAGCAGATACCGGGAATGCCGAACATCCCCGCCATTCCCGGCATCCCCGGCCTGCCCGGCGCCACGTCGCAGCCCAAGTGAGAACCGCACACGATGAGTGGGTACAATTGGGACATGTCCCCGACCCTGAACCACATCCTGGCCCTGCGCGCCGGACCCCTGGAGTTTGGCGATCCGATCTGGCTGCTGGGGCTGCTGCTGCTGATCCCCATCATTCATTTATGGCGCACGTCGCGCGTGCCGGCCAGCCCCATCCGCAAATGGGTCAGCCTCCTCGTGCGCGTGGCGCTGGTGCTGGGGCTGGTTTTTTCGCTGGCCGACACGCGCATGGTGTGGTCCAACAAGGGCATCTGCGTGGCCTTTGTGATCGATCAATCGCAGTCGGTGCCCGGCGACGCCCGCCTGCGCGTGCGCGACATCATCAAGGCGCAGGTCGATCAGATGACCAAGGACGATCAGTTTGTGATCGTTGAATTCGGGGGGGATTCCGTGATCGGCGTGCTGCCTACGCCGCGCGGCGACCTGCCGCCGCCGGCCAAGGTCGCCGACACCGGCCACACCAATGTCGCCCGCGCCCTGCGCCTGGCGATGGCCTCCTTCCCCATGGACCGCCAGAAGCGCATCGTGCTTTTTTCCGACGGCAACCAGAACCAGGAGGACGCCCTCCGCGAGGCCCGCATTGCCGGCGTGAAGGATGTCGATGTGGACGTGCTGCCGATCCTCGCTCAGCGCGGCCATGAGGTGCTGGTGGACCAGCTCATCGTACCGCCGCATGTGCGCAAGGACGCCCGGTTCCTGATCCGGGCGCTGGTCACCTCCGACACCGCCCAGGAAGTCGAAGTCCTCGTCTATCGCGACGGCTCGCCCTTTACGCGCCTGGCCGCCCAGTCGCTCAAGGCCGGCTCCAACGTCATCGACGTGCCCGACATGCTCGGCGACGGCGGCACGCACCAGTACCAGATCACCATCGTGCCCAAAAACCCGGAAGCCGACACCTTCGCCGCCAACAACACCGGCTACGCCCTCACCCAGGTGGACGCGCCGGGCAAGGTGCTGCTGGTCCCCGGCAAGTCCAACGACCCGACGCTGCTCTACGACGCCCTGCGCTCCGCGGGCGTGCCGGTGATCAAGGGCACATTGCCTTCCAGCCCCGACGAGCTGGCGGCCTATGACTGCGTCATCATGGACAACGTCAACTACGCGGATGTCTCCAACTCGCCGCAAATCCCGGCCCTGAAAAAATGGGTGGAGGACTACGGCGGCGGGCTGGTGCTCATCGGCGGCGACGACTCTTTCGGACCCGGCGGCTACCTGGGCACCCCCCTGGAGGAACTCGCGCCCGTCAGCATGGACGTCAAACGCCAGAAGCACCTGGCGTCGCTGGCCGTAGCCGTCGTCCTGGACAAGTCCGGCTCCATGGGCATGACGGTCAACGGCACCAGCACCCAGAAAATGGAACTGGCCAACGAGGGCGGCGTTGCCGTCGTCAAGCTCCTCGATGCGCAGGACATGGCCATGCTCGGCGTCTGCGACACCTCCGTCCGCTGGGTGGATGACTACACGCAGGTTATCCCCATGACCAACGGCAACAAAACCAGATTGATTTCCGGCATCCGCACCGTCCGCGCCGGGGGCGGCGGCATCTTCTGCCGCACCGCGCTCTTCCATTCCTATGAGCTCGTCAAATCCGCCAACACGATGAGCAAACACGTCATCATGTTCGCCGACGCCCAGGACTCCGAACAGCAGGAGGACTGCGTGCTGCTGGCCGGCGAAATGTACGCCCGCTTCGGCATCACCACCTCCGTCATCGGCATGGGCACGCCCGCCGATCCCCATGTCGAGTTCCAGAAAGCCGTCGCCGCCGCCGGGCATGGCCGCTTCTTTATCACCGACGACGTCAACAACCTGCCCAAAATCTTCATGAAGGAAGCCTTCCTTGTCTCGCGCCAGGCCTTCATCGAGGACAAGAACGGCATCGCCCTGACCCCCTATTCCTCGCCCCTCCTCCAGGGTTTCATCAACCAGGGCAAGGCCCAACTGCCCCCGCTCTACGGCTACGTCGGCACCACCCTCAAGCCCCGCGCCACCCTCGCCCTCCACGGCAAACAGCCCGACGACCCCGTCCTGGCCCACTGGACCATCGGCCTGGGCAAGTGCGTGGCCTACACCTCCGATTCCTCGTCGCGCTGGGGCAAGGATTGGGCCGGCTGGGACGGCTACTCCAAATTCTGGTCGCAGGTCGTCCGCTGGGTCGCGCGCTCGGCCCAGGGCAACGGCCTGACCACCACCACGATCATCGACGGCAGCGAGGGCCACGTGCTGGTCGATGCCGTGGACGCCGACGGCAAGCCGATCAACAATTTGCAGTTGCAGGCGTCGGTCGTTTCGTCGGATCAGTCCGCGTCCGGCGTGCCGCTGCAGCAGATCGCCCCGGGCCGCTACGAAGCGCGCTTCACGGCCAAGCAGCGCGGCACGTACCTGGTGGCGGTCTCGCAGAACGACGGCACGGCGCAGCAGCTCGTCTCCACCGGCGCGGCCGTGCTGCCGTATCCGCAGGAATACCGCGACTTGCAGCCCAATGTCGCCCTGCTCAGGAATGTCGCCGACGCCTCCGCCGGCGGGCAATACCTCACGGAGGTTGCCGATATCTTCCACCAGAAGCCCAACCCCGTCCGCACCTTCTGGCCGTTGTGGCAGGTGCTGCTGGTGATCGTGACCGCGCTGCTGTTTGTGGACATCGCGTGGCGCAGGCTCAACATCGCCGATTGGTTCCGCGCGCATTCGCCGGCGCCCGTCATTGTGCGCACGGATGCCAGCCTGGGGGCGTTCCGGGCGATCAAGAGCGGTCGCCGCGCGGTGGATTCACAGCGCCAGTCGCTGCGCCAGCGCGTCGAAACGCTGGCCGCCGCCCAACCGGCGGCGCCCCCGCCGCCCGCCGGCACGCCCGCCATGGGCTTTCCCGTGGTCGAAACTCCACCGGCAACCACGCAGGAACCAGCCGCGACACCCGCTGGAGAAAACTACGCCCACCGCCTGCTCACCGCCAAGCGGCGGGCCAAGGAGCAGATTAGGGAGCAGGAGAAAGAGAATAAGTGATATGCGGTCTGACGCATTCCGTTCGTAGTACAGGCTTTAGCCTGTCTTTCGCCTCCCCCCTATGGGGCCGGCGCGGTCCGGTCGCTCCCTGACGGTCGCGGCTCCGAAAGTTTTTGCGTCACGTTTCCAGGATGATCTTGCTCGCCGGGGCCGCCGCGGGTGCCGCGACTTCCGCCGCGGGGGCCTTGCCCGTCATGCCCGTGTTGATGGCTTCCTGCACCTGTTTCATCAGCTCCATGTATTGCTGCTGGGCGCCGCCGAATTTCTTGAGCGTCTGGTTCATCATGATCGCCTGCTGCATCTGCTCGAACTGCCGCTTCTCGGCCACCTCGATGGGCTGCATCTGCGCCTCTTTCATCGAGAGCACCTCGATCAACTGCTCGTACTGCTGCAACAGCGCCTTGGCGGCCACATCCAGGTCCAGTTGGCGAATGATCTCCCGGTAGCCGGCCACCGCCGGATGCGTCGCGACCAGCGCCCCCAACCCGCTTGCCGCCTTGAGGATGTCCTGCGTATCTGCCACGTGTGAGTCTCCATGAAAAAAGTGCCCGGATTTGCCGCAACCGGTCAGGCATAAGTTATCATTTGGCCATCATGCCCGCCTGCTGGGCGTAGTCAAACACCCCGCCGGCTTCGATGATCGGGGCCACGTCGCCCAGCGGCTTCAAGGTGTAAACCTTGTTGCCCTGCGTGACGTTGGTCAGCGTGGACTGGGCGATGTCGATGACCAGTTCGTCGCCGGTCTTGATTTCCTCGACCAGCCGCTTCTCGCTTTCAAAGGGGACCAGATACCCGCCGTTGACGCAGTTCCGGAAAAATATGCGGGCGTAAAATTCCGCCACCACGCACGTCGCGCCCGCCTCGGCGATCGCCAGCGGGGCGTGTTCGCGCGAGGAGCCGCAGCCGAAGTTCTTGCCGCCGATGACAATCGTGAAGTCCGAACGGGTCGTGCCCGGGGTGATGAACGGGATTGTGCCAGTGGGCAGGCCGCTCTGGCCCTGTGGCACGCCGGACATGGCGTACTTGCCATAGAGCTTGCGTTCCTCGGGGTCGGTGGTGGACAGCTTGAGCCAGCCGGCGGGGATGATCTGGTCGGTGTCGATGTTGTCGCCCAGGACGTAGGCCTTGCCGCGGATGATCTTATTCATGGGGGGCTCCTGAGGAGGAGAACGCGTAAATGAGGATGCGGGAGGTTTGGTTGCGCTCCACATCTTGCCGGGCGTTGCCACGCCGGGCTAGTCGAGCTTGCGGAGGCCCAGGCCCAGTTCCGTCAGCCGCTGCTTGATTTCCAGCAGGCTGGTCTGGCCAAAGTTTTTCACGCCCAGGAGCTCGGCCTCGGTGCGCGTCGCCAGTTCGCCCACGGTGTTGATGCCCAGCCGCTGGAGCGCCTTGCGCGACCGCACCGAAAGCTCCAACTCGTTGACGTTCTTGTTGAGCACCTGCTCGGGCACGTTGGCCGCGACCGTCTTGAGCAGATCCTTGCGGGCCTGGCTCTGCTGCTCTTCGAGGGCCTGGCCCAGGCGCAGCCCCTTGTTGGTCAGCATGCCGCGGATTTCCTCCAGCGAGGTTTCGCCGAAGTTCTTGTAGCCCAGCAGTTCGGCCTCGGTGATCTTCAGCAGGTCGCCCAGCGTGCGGATGTTCATCTTCTTGAGGCAGTTGCGCGCCCGCACGGAGAGCTCGAAATCCGTCACCGGCGTCTCGAGCAGCGCGTTGCGCTTCTCGGCGCGCTTCTCGGTGTCCTCGTCGTACATCATCGACAGCGACGAATCCACATCCTTCTGGTACAGCTTGCCCCGCGGATGATTCGGATTCACCGACAGCAGCCGCTGGAGGCAGGTGTCCGCGTCGTCGTACCGGCCCCGGTCCTCATACAGGATCGACAGGTTGATCAGCACGCCCTCGCGCACGGGCCGGCGGTCGGCCAGAATCTCGTAAATCTGGATGGCCCGCTCGTCGGAGCCGCGCAAGTCCAGCAGGTAGGCGAGCTTGAACATCACTTCCTCGTTCTCGTGGTCCAGCTCGTGGGCCTCGTCGAGGCGGTCGATGGCCATCTCGATCTGCCCGTTGGCCAGCGCCTTGAGCGCGGCGTCGAAGCACTGCCTGGCCTGCGCGATGTCGCGCGTGGTTTCCTGCATTCCGGTCGTTTCGGCAACTTGCGTCATGCGCACGGTTCCTGTCATAAGAGCGGCTTACCCAACGCGCCCGGCGGCACATCTACCGGGGGCACGCGAATCACGTAACATACCCCACTTGCCGCCTGAGGGCAAATCGGGGACAAAGACGAATCACCGCAATCGACCGCCATCCGCCGACTTTTCGCCCACCGTGGCATCATCCCCCGCCCACTTGTATCATACCCCCCGTTCCGCCGGCTCCCCGGCGGGGTTCCTGCAATTACTGTGTGAAGTCATGAATATCCTCCTCGTTGGCTCCGGTGGCCGTGAACACTCCCTCGCCTGGAAGATCAAGCAGTCGCCCCTCTGCGACCGCCTCTTCATCGCCCCCGGCAATCCGGGCATGGCCCGCCTTGGCGAACTCCTTCCCCTCAAGGCCAACGACATCCCCGCCCTCGTCAAAGCCGCGCTCGACTGCAAGGCCGGTCTGGTCGTTGTCGGCCCCGAAGATCCCCTGGCCCTGGGCTTGGTGGATGCCCTGAATGAAAAAGGCATCCCCGCCTTCGGTCCCACCCGCGCCGGTGCCCAGCTCGAAGCTGACAAGGCTTTCTCAAAAAAAATGATGCGCGACGCCGGCATCCCCACCGCCGAGGGCAAAATCTTCACCAACCTAAAAGCCGCCATCGCTTACGTCGAAACCCGCATGGAGCCCCTCGTCGTCAAGGCCGCCGGCCTGGCCAAGGGCAAGGGCGTCCTCATGTGCCACGACCCCGTCGAAGCCCTCGATGCCGTCCGCAAAATCATGGAACGCAAACACTTCGGCGACGCGGGCAACACCATCGTCATCGAGGAACGCCTCGACGGACCCGAGATTTCCCTCCTCGCGTTCGTCGACGGCACCAACGCCTACCTCCTCGAAGGCGCCCAGGACCACAAACGCATCGGCGACCACGACACCGGCCCCAACACCGGCGGCATGGGCGCCTACTCCCCCGCGCCCCTCCTCACCGATGCCGTCCTCGACAAGGTCCAGCGCGAAACCATCGTCCCCCTCATGGACACCCTCCGCCGCCACGAAATCGACTACCGCGGCATTCTCTACACCGGCCTGATGCTCACTGCCGGCGGCCCGAAAGTCCTCGAGTTCAATGCCCGCTTCGGCGACCCCGAATGCCAGCCCCTCATGCTGCGCCTGAAATCCGACCTCGTCCAAATCATGCTCGCCACCATCGAAGGCCGGCTCGACCAGATCTCGCTGGAATGGGATGAACGCAGTGCCGTCTGCGTCGTCCTCGCCTCCGAAGGCTACGGCTGGAAGCCCGACGACCAGGTGCGCAAGGGCGTTGAAATCACCGGCCTCGATGCCGCCGCGAAAACCGAAGCCACCCACATCTTCCACGCCGGCACTACGATGAAGGACGGCAAACTCCTCACCAGCGGCGGCCGCGTCCTGAGCATCACCTCCCTGGGCGCCACCCTCGCCGAAGCCCGCGCCCGCGCCCACCAGGCCATCTCCCACATCCACTTTGAAGGCATGCAATACCGCAAGGACATCGGCGCCAAGTAACGCGGGTGTCGCGCATGTCGCATCTCCTATATGACTGGTGCCACTGGACTGCACGGCATTCTATTGCTTCATGCTTCTTGCCGCGTGAAATTCCTCCCATCCACGCTTGCATCCCGCACGCCGTCTCATTACAACCTTCTACATGCGTCACGGACGACTCATGCCCCATCACCCCACTGCGGCACATCGCCGCCTCCTCTGCGCCCTCGCCGCTCTTCTCCCCAACGCCGCCCTCGCCGCGCCTCCCGCTCCGCTCCGCCTCTCGTGGGACCAGCCCAATCACGAGTCTGGCATTTACTACGTCAAGGATGAAGCCACCCTCACCGTCCTCGTTGACAATCCTGCACCCAATGCCGCCGAGCTTTCCGGCGATATTCTCTTCGGCACGCACACCGGCCCGCCCGGTGCCGGCGATTTCAAAATCCTTTCCGTCACACCCATCGCCGCTGCGCAAGTTGGGGCGGGGCGGCGCGCCAACATTCCACTCAAGGTAACATTTGGCGCCGCAGGCACTTATGAACTGCGCTGGCGATCTGGCGGGGCGATCACGGCCATTCCTGGTGCCGCGCGCGATCCCGGTCTGGAGGCGATCTTCGCGCCACGCACCGCCTTGGCCCCCGGCATTGCCGAAGAACCGCCTTGGGTCGCCTTGCTTCCCCCCGCAGCCGTCCGCCATCCGGGTTACCTAAGTGATTATGTGGCACAGACTTCCGTGCGGCGCTTTGTCATCGACGAACGTTTTTCCTTCGACCCGGCCAAAAATGTCGGATTGGGTTTTGGCGCTTCCACGGGCGCCGGGGTCCGGGAAATTGATGCATGTTTGGCGGAGGCGGCCAAAATCAAGGCGGGAATTATCCTGCGGGTCGTGGTGGGTACGGGGGGGGGAAATGGGGGCGAAATGTCCTCAATATCAGCGTTTAGGGCATATATTGAGGATGCCATCAAACGCGCCCAAGGCGCGGTAATCGCGCTGGTGATTGTTCCCGCGACGGATTCAGGAACGGTGTCGGACGCGCAAAAAAGCACTTTTGTCGCCTACTATTTGGCCGGTTATGCAGCCGCAAAAAAGGCGGACAAAAAGGTGGCGCTGCTGGGCGCAGGCTCGGCGGGGCTGACAGCGCAATGGCTTGCGGATGCTCAACTTACGGCATATGTGGACGGCCTGGCTTTGGCGGATGCGGCGGGGGAACCGGTGGTGGCCAAGCAGTATTTGGACAAGAAAAAGCTGCCGTTATATGTACTTCCGCCGATGCCAGGGAAGGCGTGGGCGCCGGCGGCGGCGGGGATGGCGGCGGGGGCGGCGTGGGTGGGGGTGCCGGGGCCGGAGGCGGATCATGGGGTGGCGGCGCATTTGCTGGGGGGAAGCGTTTTCATACAGCGATTGCAAGTGACTGTGCCGACAGCGGATAGGAACGCGCCGGATACGACGGCGCTGCCGTTTGTGGCGGTGTTCCAGGGGGATGGGTATGCGGTGGCGGCGGTGGCGGGATTTTCGGCGGGAACGGATATAGATGCGTTGTATCCGTCGCTGGCGCGGACGCGGACGGAGGTGACGCCTGTAAAGTCAGATGACACCGTGACTTATGCCAATTTGCTGGTGGCCGATGATGCCAAGGCGCTACGGGTGGTGGACGCGGCGGGGGCGCCGGTGGATTGCCGTTGGGGGGACAACGTGTATGTGCCTGCGGCAGATAGTGTTATGTACGTTTTGCAGGGCGGGACCGCGGAAGATTTGGCGGGATTGCTGCGGGTGGCGAGTTGTAACCGCTTGCCAGTGTGTGAGTTAGGCGCGGCGGCGGGGGCGGAGGGGATCACCATCAAAATACATAACATATCACCGCGCGAACTGGCGGGAACGGTGCGCATTATCCGGCCTCCGGCGAACGCGGGCGAAGGCGTGGAAGTGCTTGCGGGAAAAGAGTTTATGGCAGTCGCGGTGGACAAAACGCTGGCGCTGACGCTGCCGGTTTCCGCGGAAATATTGGCGAAAATTTCCGGTCCGGTGGTGGTGGAAGTCACCACGGGGGGGCCCAAAGCGGTGGTGCAACGGACGGCGGTAGAGCTTAAAGTGCGATAATCCAAGCTTAAAAACAGGATAATCTAACAGGGGTTTTTAATCGGGGCGATAGGATTTGAACCTACGGCCTCTTGGTCCCGAACCGAAACATGGATGTTATGGACTACAGAATATGCATTATTAAGTATTGCAAATTAAGCTACTTACAACGCATTCATAATTGCAAAATATACGCTGTTTGGCTTTTTTATTGTTGCAACCCCATTTTTTATTGTTAGAGTCGCCTTGGCTTTTAGGAGAACCAACATGGCGAACTTGATCCTAACTTGGTCGGAACAAAATCAGTGCTGGGTGAAGATACTTGGGGCTTGGATCGCTGAAGACAGCAAGGAAAGGACGCCCAGATTTTTCCGCTTCCGTCATCCCCATACACCCGAAGGAATGCGTGCGGCACAAGCCGAATTAGTTCCGCTCGTGGCGCAATGGCAGACGATCAAGGCTGAAGCCAAAAAGCGAGGAGAAAAGAAGCCCGTCTGGTATCGGGAAAAATTCGCCATCGTCAAATCTCCAAATACCTTTGACCTGGCCACGGTCAAAACACCTACCGAAGATGATGACGCTTCCCAACTCTCCAACCTGGAAAAAGCGGAGAATGAACGCAGGGAAAAACTCCGGCTTGCGACAGCTCTCGCCCTAAATGCGGAAGCGAACCCGGTGAAACCTTTGGTCAAGGCGTCTATTCAGGAAGCCAAGGAAAGGTACTGCCGGTGGTACGGGGAAAGTGGTGTCAAAGGCGGCACCGCAAAAGGCGTCTGCGATCAGCTCAAGGCAGTTTGTAATTGTTTAGCGCCTTGCCCGTGCATATAATATCTCTAGCGTTTGGAACGCGGAGTGAAATGGCATGGATGCGATCCTTCCTGAATGTCCTGGTTGCGTGGCGGCGGGCACGAAGATTGCGGAGTTGGAGCGGGAG
>CAIPTQ010000062.1 GCA_903868035.1 uncultured Phycisphaerales bacterium | reverse complement strand
TTGCCCTCACTTTGCCCGCCTTTGCCGGTGGGGGCGGTGGCGGCGGTGGCGGCGGTGGTGGCGGCGGTGGTGGTGGTGGTCGCCGGGGTGGTGGTGGCAATAATGGCGGCAACGGCAACAATCCCGGAAATACCGGCAACAATCCTGGTGGCAACAATCCTGGTGGCAACAATCCTGGTGGCAACAATCCTGGTGGCAACAATCCTGGCGGCGGCGGTCCCGGTGGTGGGGCTGGCGGAATGGGTTTCACCGTTGGTGGTGGTGGTTGGGGCGGCATGGGTGGCGGCGGCATGGGCGGCGGCGGTCGAGGCGGGGGTGTCACTGTCGGGGGGCCTACTGGCTTCACAGGCGGGGGCGGCGGCCGTCAAATTCAATTGAGCACCAGCTACAACATCCTGGAGACCACCAGCATCTTCGCCCAGGATCGCCGCGCCGTCAGCTACAACAGCGGCCAAGTTCAGGATCCGACCCCCGTGGTCATCACGCCCGTGGTCCCCCGCGGCAACACGCCCATCTTCCGCGCCTCCATGATTGACGACAACGGCCCGCTGGTCATGCTGGAAGTGTTGGAATTCAATGGCAATCTGACCTACTACTACTACCGCGTGGGCCAGACGCTGGAATGGAATAAATCCCAGATTCTGCGGATCGACCTGGACAAAATGCAGCTCTCCCGCGCTTCGGCCACCGGCTTCATCGAAATCCCCCTGGGCTATAACATCGATGGTTACTCCGCCAGCGCCGGTCTGCCCAATTCCCCCACCTATCAGTCCAATGACGCGCTGGGCCAGACCAACAACCAGAACACCGGCGGCGGCGGACGCGGCGGACGCGGCGGGGGCGGTGGTGGCGGTGGCTTCGCCGGAGGCAACTTCGGTGGCGGTGGGGGTGGTGGCGGACGCGGCGGCGGCGGCTTCGGTGGCGGCGGCACGGCAGGTGGCATGGCCACCTCGATTATCAACCCGATGCTCGATCCGCCTTTGCCAGGCGGCTCGACTGACGATATTGCCGCCCGCATGGCCCAGCGAAGAAACCTTCAGTTGAACTCAACCACCACGGTGACGCCGACTACTCCGGCGCCCGCAGCCCCGACTACTCCGGCGGCAACCCCCACGACCCCAACCCCGGCCACGCCGGGGGCAATCCCGGTCATTCCGGCTCCGGCAACCCCGGCCCCGGTTATTCCGGCCCCGGCAACCCCGGCCGCCGGCTAATTACCCGGGCATGGGCATACACCGTGATTCACAACCTGACGGCATTCATATGCGAGCCGCACCAGTTTTTCGCAGCAGGTCGAATGGCCCCGCGATCTGCTTGGCCTGATGCATCATGTGCGATGCGCCGCCGGGCAGATTCCACAACGGGCCAATTCCGCGATTTTTCGTTCCTTGGAAAAGGATGGGCCTTCATGAGTATTCTGGGCCGCAGGCATCTGGGCCTTTGGGGCATGGCGGCAGTCATGTTGGCGGGGGGAGAAGCGTTCCCCCAATCATCCCCGGCGGTCGTAACGCCGGCGCTCGTTCCCGCGTCCATGCCGGCCAGCGCCCCGGCCCCGGCCAGCGCCCCGGCCAAAAAACCGACCGTCGATGAATTGCTCGCCCCCCTGGCCCCCGCGCGTTTCGACTTCGACAACGCCCCCATGCTGGACGTCATCGCCTACATCGCCAAAAGCTATCAAATTAAAATCGTCAATCAGTACGAGCTCTCCGACCGGCTGACGATGAAGCTCGGCAATCTCTCCGCGCGCGAGGCGATCAACATCCTCAATGCCTCTATCATGGACCTCGGTTACACCGTCGTGGAGTCCGTCCGCGGCACTCCCCCCCAGGTGGTGCTCACCATCGTTCCCACGAAGCTGGACGCCGGCACGCTGGTGCCCGTGTTCACCGGCAACGATCCGGCCCGGAT
This sequence comes from uncultured Phycisphaerales bacterium, assembly GCA_903868035.1. The sequence goes on along the minus strand of CAIPTQ010000062.1, from coordinate 2,308 downwards.
TCCCGAGGGCGAGACCCGGCGCACGCAAGTCCTCAGCTTCACCGCCGTGGATCCCGAGGTGGCCCGCGAGATGATGGTGTCGGTCGTCGGCAAGCAGGCCGAGATCACGGTCAACGCGTCCACCAAGACGATCATCATCACCGACACATGTACCCATGTTCACACGGCCGCAGCGCTGCTGCAGGTGCTCGAGAAGCAGGCCGCCGATAAGAAGTAGGCTTTGTCCCCGGCCTTGCGGACCCGCCGCGGGGCTGTGGGGCGATGACCCATCAAGGATGCCGTCCATGTACGGTTGTAAATGCATACCAGCCGCGGCGCTGGCCCTGGCCCTGGCGGCCGGCCTGGGGGCCGCACCGGCGACGCCCGCGTCCCCGCCCCCCGCCACGGAGACCCGGCCGGCGCCGGCCGAACACCTCAAGTTTGAGAACGGCGATCCGATCGCCGGATATTTCACCGCCCTGGCCGCGCGGTTTGGCGTCATGATCGTGCAGTCCCAGGCCGTAGACGCCTATCTCCTGCGACCCTGCGAGCTGCCCGATAAATTGGAAGATGCCCTGGCGATCGCCCGCCAGACGCTCGAACCCCAGGGGTTTTCCGTCCTGCAATCCGTCGTGGACAAGCGGCTGATCGTCCGCGTCCTTCCCACCAAGGAAGCCAAAAAGCTGGAACTGGCCGAAAGCCCGGTGAGCTTCGGCACGGAAGGCGAAAAGATCGACATTTCCAAGCCTGACCGGTTGGTCACCCATCTTTTCCCGGTGGCCCATGTGGACATGCTCGACACCCTCCGCCGCGCCGCCATTCAGGACCGCGAGGTCGGGGCGGAAGTCGCCGGGGGCGGGCAGATCGGCGTCAACCTGATCCTCACCGGTCCGGCCCTCAAGGTCCAGCATGCCGTCGAAGCCCTGGCCAAGCTGGACCAGCCCACCGGCAGCCCGATCATCGCCCGCACGTTGCAGCTCCAGCACACCGATGCGCAGGCCACCGCCGCGGCCCTCAACGACAGTTTCGCCCGGGATACCGCGCCGCTGAAGGCGACGGCGGATAGCCGGACCAATTCCCTCATCCTGACCGGCCCGGAAGACCGCGTGCTGGCCATCATGGTCACCCTGATAGGCCAGGACGCGCGGCGCGGCCCCTTGCTGCCCCGGCCCGTGCGGCCCGCCCCCCAGCCGCTGCCCGAAATACCGGTCTTGCCGGAGATTCAGCCGGGCGTAAAACCCGGCGCCGCCGGCAAGTTGCCCGGTGACATGCTGGACGAAATGGCGTATGGCGGTGACAATGGTTGTTCCAACATGGGTCGAGTCGTTCGTGTCGATCCGGTGAAAAATGCGCCATATGTGAATGGGAGCGCATTCTTGTGAAATTTTAAGCAACTCGGCGGCGGTTTCGCCGTGTTGATATGAGCAAGTAGTTTTTGTCCACCCCCAAAGGAGTTCTCATGCACACCAAGGCACGCCGCACGGCCGCCATCACCGCCTCATTTCTTTCCATGGCTGTCACGGCGGTTGGCTGGTCCCAGGCCAGCGCCCCAGCCACGGCACCGGCTTCGGCCACCGCCCCGGCCACCGGTGTGGCCACCCAGCCAGTTACCACCGCGCCAGCCACCGTCAAGATGCGAATGGTCTATGAAAACGCCCGCGTGGACACCATTCTCACCAACATGTCACAGGCGTTCGGCTTCATCATCGTCAAGAATGTCCAACTGTACCAGTTGGTGACGATTCAAGTTCCCAATCCGGTCGGGGCCGACGAAGCTATTTCGCTGCTGAATGCCGCGCTCCTGACCCAGGGTTACGGCACGATCCAGTCCAAGACGGACACCACGCCCGCCGCCAAGACGATTCTGCGCGTCGCCTCGATTCTGGAGGTGAAGAAGTCGCTGATTCCGGTCTATCAGGGCGCCGATCCCAAGGATATCGCCCTCAATGACACCATCATCACGCAGGTCATTCCGCTGAAGAACGTGTCGGCCAGCGGCTTGCGCCAGGATCTCATTCCCTTCATCAGCTCCGATGCCGACATCGGGTCCAACAACGCCTCCAACACGATCGTCGTGACGGACACCTCCTCGAAGATTCACCGGCTGGTGGAAATCATCCAGATGCTCGACAACCAGAAGAGCATCAAGACGATCATCGAGTACCGGCAACTGACCAATTCCAGCGCGGCCGACGCGGCCCGGCTCATCAACGCCATGTTCAACCCCGCCAACACGCAGGGCAACCTGGGCGCGGGCGGCGGCGGCGGCGGCGGCGTTGCCGTGGGCGCTCCCGGCACGCGCGGCGGCGGTCAGGTCGCGAATGGGTGT
>CAIPTQ010000061.1 GCA_903868035.1 uncultured Phycisphaerales bacterium | reverse complement strand
GGTCAAGTTGTGATATGTTTATATGTACATCATCAGTTGCTATGGCCGCGGCCACGACCAGGTGGAGGTCCGGGCGCTGGAGCGGGGGGGTCTGGGCGAGGCCCTCCCAGAAATGGGCGATGAGGTCCATGACGCCCCGGGAACGGGCGCGGAGGAAGGCGACGGCGAGCTGGGATTTGTCCACGGGCAGGCGCACCAACTGGAGGGCGGGTGGGGGAGGGGGTGGGGGGGCGGCAGGAGCCGTGCTGGCCGCCGGAGCCGATAGAACCGGTTCACTCACCGTCGAGAGACTCCGAGCCGCGCGGGCGAGCTCCGCCTGCCGCGCGCGAGGGTACGTCAATCCCCGGCAGCGCCTCCGGCGCGCCGGCTGATGGGTTCATTGTAACAACCCCGGCCCGCCCGCCAAGGGTTGTACCGCCGAATCCGCCGCCGGAGGTGCATTACGGATTCGGCGACACTACCGCGGCTCTGAAAGTCAAAGGCAAACGCCTGGATGCCATATTGGGTCATACGCGAATGGCGTTAAGTTAGCGGCTTTGATTATTTCGGAGTTTGCATCATTTCCTTTCGCATGACCTCCCTGGTTCGCGTCATATACGGGTAGTTAATCGCCCGTCGTTTGCGGGCGCGGGGTTCAAATCGGCCGGGACGCAGGGGGTTGATAAGCAACTGCATGCCGGGTCTCATGCCGGCCAACAGCCAGCGCACCACATCGATAAAACTGATGCGGTCGGGCGCCACGTTTTGCCGGGCGGCGGCATGGCGGATTTCGCGGGCCACCAGATTGTACACCAGCACATAGGCCAGGATTTCGCGGGCGATGATGGCCACGCTCTTGCCTTTGAGCACCGCCATGCCCAGGGTGCTCTTGAGATGGCAGAACTGGGTTTCAATCTGCCAGCGCAGGCCGTAGAGCCGCGCCAGTTCGCTCCGGGAATATTTCCCCGGATCCAGCAGCGTGGTCACCAGCATGACCTCGTGGCTCCGGAACCCTTGCTGGGTGACGTGATAACGCAACTCGCGCACCGTGAGTTCCGCGGGCAGTGCGGCATAATCTTCGGCGTTGATCCATACCGGACGCGTCCTGGGCTTGCGATAGATAACCAGCCGATCCGCACGCCCCAGCGCTTGGACGATTCGTGCCTGCAGGCTGGTGCCGGAGTTCCGGCTCCGGGCCGCAAAGTTCCACAATACCCGCTGGTGGGCGCGAAATAGGCCGTGACACCCTTGGGCCACCAGCAGCACCAGATGGACGAAGGAACAATAGGCCCGGTCGCCCACCAGAATGTCCCCGGCCTGCAATTCGGGATGCAGCTTGCGGGCCTGGGACAGCTCGTGGGTGCGATAGGGATTCGTCAGCACCCGGCGGAGCAAACCGGTGGACAGATCCAGCAGCACCATGCGCTTGGCGACGGGAAAACCCAGCCCCGGCTTTTGCCCGGCGGCATAGCCGTACCGGGCCGCCAGGGCCGGGGTGTCGGGCATGGATACGCATACGGCGTCGGCCAGCAGCACCCGATGGCCGACGAATAGGTCGGCGGCCGTCGGCGCGTTCTGATCGACGCTGGCGCCCACGGCCGTCAGCAGCGCCTGGAGCAACTCCAGCGGCAGCCGCGCCAGCGCCTGGCAGAACGCCGAGGGCGTGAACGAAACCTGGGCCAGGTGCGGCAGGTGGGCATAGGCGGTATTGGCCTGCAGCACGCGCAACACCAGCAGTTGGATGACCAGCACCGGCGTGAGCAGACGCCGGCGAAACGTCTGCGGCAGCTTCCGCAACAGCCCCGCGATCAACGTCGGGGAAAGCAAATCCGGCAGCCGGCCCTTGAGCCGGCGAACCTCCGCGGCGATAGTGGTCATCCGTGACCTCCTTGTGTTGAGGTGAATGGTTTAGTCACCCACCATCATCGCAGGAGGTTCACTTTTGCGCAAATGCATTTACATGAATAATGATAACTATATGATGCAAAACGACTTATGGCTTAACTTAACGCCATTCATGTTTGACCCCTTTTGCTAGCTCCTCAACCGCGGAGCCGCCGATGTCGCCTATCAGGTCACGCTCCACTACAACCTCCCCGGCACACTCCCGCCTCCCCCCCAGCGCGACCTCGACATCACCCTGGACTATCCCCGCACACGCCTCGCCTTGGGCGACATTCTCCCCGTCGTCGCGACCCTGCAGAACAACACCACCCAAGGCCTCCCCATGATCATCGCCGACCTCCCCATTCCCCCGGGCTTCTCCGCCGACACCGCCTCCTTTGACGCCCTGCAGCAAAAAGGTGCCATCGAAAAATATCAGGTCACCAACCGCCAGATCATCGTCTACCTCCGCGCCCTCAACCCCGGCCCGGCCCTGGCGCTCCCCTACCGACTCCACGCCCTCATGCCGGCAAATGTGCAGTCCCCCGCCGCCACCATCTACGAATACTACAAACCCGAAAACCGCGCCTCAACCCCACCCACAAACCTCGAGATCACCGGAGGTTGAGCCCCCCCACCCACCTTCCGCCTTCCGACTTCCGACTTCGTAATCGGCCGGAAAGACGTAAAATATTTCCTGGAATAACTGTCCCATCCGGGCACACTCGATGCATATATAGACGTGGACCGTTACGAGGGATTCATGACTGCGATTGACCTGCCGCCTGTTTTTCCCATCGCGGGGGATGAAGCAAATCACCGACTGGTGCTCGATAACCTCGTCCAAAAGTACGTGGACTTCGTGTACGCAGCCGCCCTCCGGCAAGTACGCGACCCGCACCTCGCCGCCGATGTCACCCAGGCGGTCTTCCTGATTCTGCAAAATAAACTCCCCAGGCTCGGGAAAGGAACGATCCTGGCGGCGTGGCTGCTGCGTACCACGCGTTACTCTTGTCTTGCGGCATTGCGCCAGGCGCGGCAACGGCGGCATCACGAACAGAAGGCGGCGACGATGCATACCGAAGAACAGCAGAGTGTAGTTCCCGATCAATGGTCGCAAACGATCGATGCCGCACTGCTCACATTGGGTACCGCGGATCGCACGGCTCTGGCAGGGGTGTACTTCGAGGGGCTCTCGTACCAGCAGGTCGCACAACGCCTCGGCGTCAGCACGCCGACGGCCCGCAAACGCGTGCAGCGGGCGGTGGAGAAATTGCGCCAACGGCTGGCTCGACACGCGGGGCGCGATTTGACCGCCACCGCGGTTGCCGGGACGTTGGGGGCGATCGGCATGCCGGCCGCGGCGCCGGCGGCGGTGCTCACGGGAACCATAACGTGTCTCGGCGGCAATACTTCCACCGGAGTGTCGCTTATCGTGAAAGGAACCTTGTTTATGATGAAGATGCTGAAAGTGAAGATGGCTGCCCTGACGCTGGCGGTTGCGGGAGCGCTGGCGCTGGGGAGTGCCCTGCTGTCTCAGAATACGTGGGGGCAGCAAACGACCACCACGCAGCCGGTGGCGACGTCAACGCCGGTGGCGATACGCCCGCCCGCCAGCCAGCCCGGCGGTGCCTTCGGACCCGTCATGACCCTCACCATTTACGATGACGGCGTGGGGCGGGACATCTTCGGCGATCTGGACACGGGTAAAACGTACATGCCGCCCGATGAAGTCAAGCGGGCCAGTGTGACCGAAATATTCGCGTGGATCGAATCGCAGGGTATCGATCTGACGTATGAGAGCGGCGTTTCTTCACAAGCCCTGCTGGGCATCGACATGGCCGTATTGCCGGTCGAGACCGGCTCTTTTGACCGGACGGACCCCAACGACCTGATGGCGATTTTATTCGTCACGTTCCCCGGGACGCCGGCGATCATGACGGCCAGGGTGGTGCCGGCAACATATCGTTTCCGTACGCGGGAGGGCGGCGTGGGCGTCCTCGAACTGGTGAAGGTCAACGCCACCCCGTCGTCCGTCGAGGTCCGCTACAAGCTCCTCCAACCGGAGGTGCGCAATGCCCTCGCCGCGCAGAGCGCGGCCAACTCGCTCCTGCCGGACTTGGAAAAACAGTTGCAGAACTTGCAGCCTCCGGTAGGTGCTCTATCGCCGGCAACTTCGTTGCGTCGCAACTGGCAACTTCTGGCCCGCACCACCGCATCGCTGGCCGAGGTGACGCGCGGCACGCCCTGAGCCCAGCGCACACGCCTCGCCGCCAGCGTCGCACGCCTCGGGCTGGACCTGGCGGCCAATCCCGGCGGCGACTTGAAGGTCGGCAGCCGCGAAGTACGCTAGGCCCTCGGCACCGTCATGGAGGAAATCGCCAAAGCTGCCAAACCGGAAAACGCCACCCCGGCCGCCAGCACCACCATGCCTTGAGCTAGCAATAGGCTGGCAAACAGGGGTCGAATATGGAGCCTTGGGTAGTGATAGGAAATTTGATTATTGCGGATGAGCGTGCCAGGATCAGGGGGTGGAGGGTTTGGGGGGCGGGGGAGCGGGGGGGAATTTAAGATTTAAGATTTCAGATCAGTACTGTCCCGTTATATCTCCTTAAATAGCAACAGGTTACATTTCTCTGCCTCCCGAGACGTGGCGTTGTGTGGCGAAAAGAGCTGCAAAATTGGGGTTTTCTCGAAGAGCGAGAGGCTGAGAACTTGCAGGATTTCTGCCATGGTCTGGCGGAGCTTGAGATGGGTCTGCAAAAGCAGCACCAGCACGTACACGATCAGCGCGATCCAGATTTGGGTCTTGACGGCGTTGGGCGTGTTGCCGAAGAAGGCCTTGATCCGCAGATTTTGTTTGATCCATTTGAAGAACAACTCCACCTCCCAGCGGCAGTGATAGAGTTGGGCGATGGTGGACGCCGCCAGCGTGAAGTTGTTGGTCAGGAAAACGTAATGGTGGCCCGTTTCCGGGTCCACGAAGCTGACGCGGCGCAGCGGCACCGGGTAACGCTTGCGGGTTCTGGGACCGGTGAGGCGGATGGTTTGATCGGCGCGCAAGCCGGTGGACTTGTCGACCGCGCGGCTCTCGAGGACGTGGTGGGTGAGCGTTCTGCGGGCTCGGGTGACGAAGAAGGCCGCGGCTGGGGTGAAGCGATAGAGCCGGGCGAAGTCCAGAAAGCCCCGGTCGAGCATGTAGTAGGCTCCGGCCTCCAGGGGCAGCTGGTCCAGGGCCGCGAATTCGCGCACGGAACCCGCGGTAATGTGGACAAAACAAGGGATATTGCCGCGCAGGTTGATCAGCGTGTGCAACTTGACGGCGTTCTTGCGGCGGCGGAATTTGGCCCAGGGAAAGAGTTTCAGGCACAGGTCCACCATGGTGGTGTCGAAGGCGTAAGCCGTGGCTTGGAGCCGGGTCACGAGCGGATCGCCGGCATGGAGCCGACAGGCTTCGGCGATGGAGACCTGCGCCAGGTCCGCCCAGAGATGCCAGTCGCGGCGTTCGTTGGCCTGGGCCAGCGTGGAGCGCGCCACCCGGGCGCGCAGTCCCGCATGGAAGAGTCTGGCCTCCAGCGCTCGCAGGCAAGTCTCGATATCGCGCAGGGATTCGCGGGCCGTCAATTGCGCGAAGGCCATGATCACGAACTGGTCCCAGCAGGTAAGCCGGCGGACGCGCCGGTTGCCGCGATAGCGCTCGACACATTGGCGGAACTCCCAGCGCGAGACGAGCTTGAGAAATTGCGCCAAAACCATTTGACCGGCATGCATGGGACCGACCTTTCCGCCAACAGGCGGCCCAAGCATGCGGGAAATGGCGGTCAAAAATGAAATCGATGAGCATCAATATACCATTAAACCCTTTGTCATTGCAGGAGATTTCATCACTCACTCGTTAACCGGACAGTACTGATTTGAGATTTCAGATTTCAAATTTCAGAGTTCAGAGTTAAGAGTTCAGAGTTGTTAAGAGTTAAGAGTTAAGAGTTAAGAGTTTAGCAGAGTTGGTTTGTTGTCGTGATTGCCGTTTTGCGGCTACGGGGTGCGGCGGGTGGCGCGGGCGTGGAGGGCGACGAGGGCGGTGCCGAGGGCGAGGCCCAGGAGGAAGGCGGCGGCGGTGAGGGGGCGGCGTTTATTGGGGAGGGGGGCGGTGGGGGTTTCGCCGTAGCTCAGGATGATGATGCGGTTGGACAGGGTGGCTTCGAGGTTGAGCTGATCGATGCGAGTGGAGACTTCGGCGAGTTTTTTGGAGATGGCGTCCTGATCGGCTTTGAGCTTGCGTATTTGCAAATCTTTCTGGCCCAGGGTCTTGGTTTCGGCCCGAATCTGTTCCAACAAGTCACGAATGCCCGCCTCGCGGGCGAGCAGTTCCTGGAGGGATGGGCGATTATTGGCGGGTCCGGTGCCGGGCACGGTGGTCAAAGGCTGAGTCGAGGTGGCAGCAGTACCTGACATCGCCTTGGCAATCGAGATATCGAGTGCGACCTTCTGCAGCGCAAATTCAAGCTGGTTTTGTTGTTCAAGTTTGAGTCGATATCGACTCAGTGATTCATCGGATTCGAAGGATCCGAACTCGTTGGCCAAGGCCAGTATCTGGTCGCCCAGGCTGCGTTTCTGGTTGACGAGGGAAGTCCGCAAATCCTCGAGCACTTGCATACGGTTGGCGTCGTCGGCAACATCAGCGCTGACCGTCGCATAAGCCATGAGGATGGATTTGACGGCGAGGGCGGCCACATGGGGATCGCGATCGGTGAATTTGACCGCGATCAACTCGGTATTGGCGGCGTGCTCCACCGACAGTTCGTCGGCGGGTATTTTGGTCCCCCAGCGGGGGACATTGCGTCCGAGCGCCTGCCATTGGGGGTTGAGACTGGCTTGATCGAGCACGCGCTGGTTTTGGAGCAGGGACATCTGCAGTTCGACGAAGGAGTCATACCTGGGGAGCATGCCGTTTTGGTCCGTGGGCGTGAGTATCGCCGGAAGATAGGGTTTGACGCGGATATAGCCCACGACCTGGTATAAAACCGGCATGGAACGATGCACCACTGCCGCGCCGCAGAGACCCAGGATGAGGCCGAGGAGGAGCGTCCACAGGTAGCGGCCGTGCAGGAGGCGGCGCGGCCGGGGGGTCGGGGCGGGAGCGGGTGATTCGACGGGGTTGGACGGGGAGGGCGGAGTGGGATCGTGGGGAGTGGACATGAGGGATCTCCTCCGAGGGACATGACGGGGGCAGTATACACCTGGCGAGGGCGTGGGGGAAGGGGGAGGGATTGATATATTGAATCATTGAATCATTTAATCATTTAATCATTGAGTCATTGTAGGAGTTGTGCGTGGTGCCGGTGATGGGGTATCCGCAAACGTATGCCGCGCGGGCATGCTTTTGACGCAGAGGGGCGCGGGAGCGGGCGTTCATGATCGAAGACATGTGGCACGGGGAGGCCGCCCTCACTGCGTCAAAAGCATGAAGATATAAGAAGCAAGGGGCGTCTCCGGGGGAGTCGCGGTATTCTGATGGTGTGTTGCCTTCAGAGACCCGAGACCCTTTTTCCCAGGAGACCGCCCCATGAGCACGGTGCATGTTATCGCGATGGACACCCACAGCCAAACGACGGACATTTGTGTCAAGACCCGGGCCAACGGGCCGGGACGCTGGCAGTGCGTGAAGACGACGATCCCGGAGCTCGCGGCGGTGATCGAGCGGGTGCGCGGGCCGCGGGAGTTGGTGCTGGAGGAGGGGCCGCTGGCGGGGTGGCTGTTGCGGAATCTCAAGGGGTATGTGGACCAGGCGGAGGCGTGCGATCCGCGGCGGAACGCGCTGATCGCCAAGGACGATCCGATCGACGCGGGGAAGCTGGCGGATTTGTACCTGGGCGGGTTCACGCGGGCGGTGCATCATCCGGAGAGCCTGGCGCGGGTGGTGCTCAAGGAGGCGGTGGGTTTGTATCGCGAGCGGGTGGACCATCGGGTGGCGCAGGCGAACAAGGTGATGGGCTTGCTCAAGCGCTGGGGGCTCATGGCCCGGGAGAAGGATTTCCAGGAGTCGACGGACCGGGAGGCGCTGCTGGCGGGGTTGGGGGGCGTGGGGACCGTAGGAGGCGTGCCGGCGGCACCGGCGGGGGGCCAGCTGTCGCCGGAGGGAAAACTGGCGGCGGGCCACCTGACGCTGTTGTGGCGGGGCTACGATGAGGCGGTGCGGGAGGAGGCGGCGCTGCATCGGGAACTGGTGCGGCTGGCCAAGCAGGAGGAGGTGGTGGTGCGGTGGGAGCGGATTCCGGGGATCGGGTGGATCCGGGGGATCACGCTGCTGGCGTACCTGGACACGCCGTGGCGGTTTAAGGACAAGCGGCATCTGTGGAAGTACATGGGGATCGGGCTGACGCGGGCGCATTCAGGGAATGGATATACGCGCATACATGTTGACAACAGTGGCAACCGGGCGCTCAAGGATGTGATCATCGGGGCGGCCGAGACGGTGCTGCTGCATAAGAGCGGGGAGTTGTACCGGCGCTATGAGGGGTGGCGTGCGGCGGGCCAAACGTACAAGAACGCCCGGCGGAACGTGGCGCGGGATCTGGCCGCGGCCCTCTGGGCGATGTGGAAAACCCGCCCCCCCCCGGGACGACGACGCTCCCCGGCCCGCGAACTGCGCGGGCCGCCCCCTCCAGAGCCGAGAGACGGCCCCCAACTCGTCTCTTAGGGTTTGGAGGAGGGAGGCGCAGGCGGAGAGTTCCCGACAGGTGCCTGAGCGACGAACCCAAACGATTGCTCGCATGACGAAGATTGTTGCGACGCCAAAGAGCCCGTACACGACCGTTGACCGAAGACCCAGCCCCGCAGAACCAGCCGCTCGGCGAGGCCCCGCAGACATCGGCAAGGACGCCCCGAGAAGTTCACAAAACAAAATCGTGGCGCCCACGGAGATTTATTGTTGACTTCTCGCTTCTTACAGGTGGCACCCATGGCACCCGCGCGGGATTCAAGTGGACTGCGGATTATAGGAATTATGGGAATGATGGGGAGGATGTGACGCGGGAGGCGGGGTCGGCGCGATTTTTTTTCTTGGGCGAGGTCCGAGAATCATGATTGTCCGATAATGTCCCCGCTGCCAGAGGGCCCGCCCGGCCTCATTTTCGGACGCAAAAAACCGCGTAAATTCAGCCCATTTTGCGCAATATCGGCCTCAAGATTTTCCGCCGCGGTCTCCGAATAACCACGCGTGACGCTTTGCCGCGCCGGCTTTTCCGCCCGCGCGGCCGCGTCTATGTCGCGGCTTTCAGGGGCCAGGCCCCGGGAGGTTTTTGTAAAACCGCCGTCCCCCCCCCCCCTTCTCCCCCCCGACCCGCCGGACGGCGTTGTGCAACGGGTCTTTCGAAACGGATTGTCCGCCTGCTTCCCACCCCTTGTTTGATCGCGGCCCTTACGGATGAGGGCTGTGCGCCGGGGTGAACCAGGAGCCGGCATTTTTCACGGAGGATACTCATGTCTCGCATTAACACGAATGTGTCGTCGCAGATTGCGGTTCGGGTGCTCAACTCGAACAACCAGGGGCTGCAGACCTCGCTGCAGCGGCTGTCGACCGGGTACCGCATCAACTCGGGCAAGGACGACCCCGCCGGGCTGATCGCCAGCGAATCGCTGCGTGCCGAGCAGCAGGCCACGACCACGGCCATCAGCAACGCGCAGCGCGCCAACAACATCATCGGGACGGCGGAAGGCTCACTGTCGGAGGTGAGCAACCTGCTGGTGTCGCTGCAGGGGCTGGTGGGCGACGCGGCCAACAAGGCGGGCCTGTCGCAGGACGAGAAGGATGCCGACCAGTTGCAGGTGGATTCGATCCTGAGCACGATCAACCGGATCAGCAACGCGGCGTCGTTCGAGGGCGTGAAGCTGCTCAACGGCACGTACGACTATGCGACCTCGGGCCTGGGGGCGACCTCGGCGTTCACGTCGATCAACATCAACTCCGCCAAGATCGGCGCCACCACGCTGGCGGTGACGGTGGCGATCGTCACCTCGGCGCAGACCGGCCAGCTCAACTTCCTGGGCTCGTCGACCGGCCTCAACGGCGCGGCCACCGTGTCCGTCGCGGGCAACAAGGGGACGGTCCAGCTCTCGTTCGCGAACCTGACCAAGAGTTCCGCGATCGTGGTCTCGCTGAATCAATTCAAGGACTCGACGGGCGTCACGGCGATCCTCTCGGCGGACAACAAGTCGATCAAGCTGCTTTCGTCCGACTACGGCTCGACCCAGTTCCTGAGCATCAGTTCCAACAACATCACGGCGTTCTCCACCAAGAACACCACAGGCGTGGCCGCCACGACCAGCTACGGGCGCAACGCCACCCTGACGGTCAACGGCACGGCGGCGGTGTCCGACGGCCTGCGGGTCAAGGCGGTTTTCGGCGATCTGCTGGACGTGGACTTCACGCTCAACTCCACGGTCAATTCCAACGGCAAGTCCAAGACCTTCGGCATCACCGGCGGCGGGGCGACCTTCAGCCTGGGGGCCCAGGTGAGCACCGCGAATGCCGCCTCGATCGGCATCGCCTCGTTGAACACCGCCAGCCTGGGCAAGTTCGTGCAGAACGGCACGGTGTATACGCTGTCGGACCTCGGCTCGGGCAAGTCCGCGGCCGTGAACACCGGCGACGCCAACCTGGCGCAGATGGTGGTCAACGGTGCCGTCAAGGACGTCGCCGCGCTGCGCGGGCGCCTGGGCGCGTTCCAGAAGAACGTATTGGGTTCGACGATCAACTCGCTGAACGTGGCGTTGGAGAACGTCTCGAGCTCCAACAGCGCGATCCGCGACACGGATTTCGCCTCGGAAACCAGCAACCTCACGCGGAACCAGATTCTCGTGCAGGCGGCGACCAGCGTGCTGTCGCAGGCGAATCAAAGTCCGCAGGCGGTTTTGAAGCTGCTCGGATAATGCAAGCGGGGCCGGGGCACAACGGCTCGGCGGTCGGTATCGATGACTGACCGCGGAACCCGGCTCGTTCACCGCTCGCCGCCGGCGCGTCGTGCATACATGCACGAGGCGCAGGAGTGGCGGGTCATCCGGTCAGCCGCGCACGTTATGGGACTCGGAGCGAGTTCCTGGACATTACAGTGCTGGCCCCGGACCGCCTTGGCTCGGACAGATTTGGACAGAGAATTGGAGTCCATCATATGGTACACACCCCCGGCAACGTTGGCGCAGTCACCGTCAACCCCCAATACAGGGCGGGGCGAGCATTTTCGCCCTTTTGTGCTAAACCACCCCTCTGCTCTTTCCGAAGTTATGCCTGTTCGGGTGCATTCACAGGATCCAAGGCGGTCCTGGGCAGCCTGGTTTGGCGATATTTAATGGGCACCAGCGCCAAGGGAGGTATGCGGCAATAGAGAGGCAACTCGCCCCCCGGCAATGTCCCGGGACCGGGGGCTTACAGCGACCGGGTTATTTACTCACGGATGTTCAGGGCCGGATTCAAGCACAAGCTTGCTGATTCGGAGTCTGATCAGGGCCCAATGATCGAATGATTCGATCGCCGTGAAAGGATTCGTATCCGCAAGCCCTCGATGGATCACGCCGCGCACGAGAAACGTTGTGTGGATCCATTAACCGGCTTCATGGAGGATTTACACAATGTCACGCATTAATACCAATGTCACCTCGCTCATCGCCGTCAGCAACCTCAACAAGAACAACAGCGCGCTGCAAACGTCACTGCAGCGGCTCTCCACGGGCTATCGCATTAACTCGGGCAAGGACGACCCCGCCGGCCTGATCGCCAGCGAATCGCTCCGCGCCGAGCAGCAGGCCACCACCACCGCCATCAGCAACGCCCAACGCGCCGACAACATCATCGGCACCGCGGAAGGTTCGCTGGGCGAAGTGTCCAACCTGCTGGTCTCCCTGCAGGGCCTGGTCGGCTCGGCCGCCAACAAGGCGGGCCTGTCGCAGGACGAGAAGGACGCCGACCAGTTGCAGGTTGATTCCATCCTCTCCACGATCAACCGCATCAGCAATGCGGCGTCGTTTGAGGGCGTCAAGCTCCTCAACGGCACCTTCGACTACACGACCTCCGGCCTGTCGGCCACCTCGGCCTTCACGTCGGTGTCGATCAACTCGGCCAAGGTCGGCGCCGCGACCCTGTCGGTCACCGTGGCCGTGGTCACCTCGGCGCAGACCGGCCAGCTCAACTTCCTGGGCTCCTCCACGGGCCTCAACGGCGCGACCTCCCTGTCGATCGCGGGCAACAAGGGCACCGTACAGCTCTCCTTCGCCAACTTGACCAAGAGTTCCTCGATTGTGGCCTCGGTCAACCAGTTCAAGGACTCCACGGGCGTGCAGGCGACCCTGTCGGCGGACAACAAGTCCGTCCTCTTCACCTCCACCGGCTACGGCGCCAGCCAGTTCCTGACCGTCAGCTCCAATAACGCCACGGCCTTCACCGCCAAGGACACCAATGGCGTGTCCACCACGACCAAGTATGGCCGCAACGCCACGCTGACGGTCAACGGCACCGCCATCCAATCCGACGGCCTGAACGTCAAGGTGGTCACGGCCAACCTCGAAGCCGACCTCACGCTGAACTCCACGATCAACACCAACGGCAAGAGCAAGGTCTTCGGCATCACCGGCGGCGGGGCGACCTTCAGCCTGGGCGCCCAGGTGAACACCGCCAACACCGCCTCCATCGGCCTGGGCAACGTCAACACCGGCTCGGTGGGCAAGTATGTCTCCGGCGGCAGCATCTACACGCTGGCCGACCTGGGCAGCGGCAAGACCGCCGCCGTCAACAGCGGCGACACCGCCCTGGCGCAGAACGTCGTCAACCAGGCGATCAAGGATGTCGCGGGCCTGCGGGGCCGCATCGGTGCGTTCCAGAAGAACGTGCTGGGCTCCACCGTCAACGCCCTGAACGTGGCCCTCGAGAACGTGGCCAGTTCCAACAGCGCCATCCGCGACACCGATTTCGCGACCGAAACCAGCAACCTGACCCGGAACCAGATCCTGGTGCAGGCGGCCGGCTCGGTCCTCTCGCAGGCCAATGCGGCACCGCAGTCGGTGCTCAAGCTGCTTGGCTAGTCGGTGACGCTGAGCTCCGGAAATCCGGGGTTCGCACTTTAGCGACACATCCGCGGCCCGCGCCTTCACCGGCGCGGGCCGCTTTCGTTGGGCGCTTCCGGCGGATGCCCCGCGCGGGGGATTCGGGTAGAATCCGCCGCGAGCAAGTGAGTCCACAGGCGGCGGGCGCTATGCAGGCGTTTCTACGAATCACATCGGCGGACGGCCAGAAGACCGTCCAACTCCACACCCAGCCGCTGACCATTGGCCGCCATGAGAGCAACGCCCTGGTCCTCAATGAATCGCAGGCCAGCCGCTTCCACTGCGTCATCGAACGCGACGTGGGCGGCTATGCCCTGCGCGACCTGCAATCCAGCAACGGCACGGGACTCAACGGGCACCGCATCATGAAGGCGCAGCTCAAGTCCGGCGATGTGATCACGATCGGCGGGGTGGAAATGACCCTGGTCATCCGCGAGGATGCCAGCCCCACCGGCGCCTCCCCCCCTCCACAACCCCCCCCGCAACCCCCGCCCCCCCCTGCCGTGAACGCCCCCCGCGCGCTGCCGCCGAAACCGGCCGGTGCGTCCCGGCCGCCGGCCAAAATGGAGGCCGAAGGCGGTGCCGAGGAACTCGACGACCTGGAGGTGGTGGAGGAGGAGGATGAGATATCCGTGGCGCCGGGCCTCGCGCCCATCGGCGGCGACACGCTGACGGCGCTCAAGACCCTGCGCCGCGCGGCCGACGCGCTGCTGGAGAAATACTTCGAGCCTGACGCCATCACGCTCATCAACACCCGCGGCAAGCCGCTGCACGAGAACAAGGCCGGCTCGGGCGAAGCGGACATGCTCCTGCGGCTGGCGCTGCTGATTTGTTTCCGCAGCCATGCCACCGACATCCACCTGGAGCCCCGGGTCGAGGATTTCCTCCTCCGCATCCGCATGGACGGCAACCTGCTGGACATCGTCGCCTTCAACCACGAACTGGGCGTGCGGCTAACGGCGCTGGTCAAAATCCTCTGCGACCTGGACACCACGCACCGCAGCATGGTCCAGGAGGGGCACTTCGCGGCCTCCACGCCCGCCACGCCCAAACCCGCCGCCAAGCCCCCCGCCACAGGCGCTTTGGCCAAGCCCGCCCCGGCCATCCGTCGCGTGGATTACCGCGTGAGCTTCGTTCCCACGCTGCACGGGCAAAAGCTGGTGATCCGCGTCTTCGACACCGGCCACGGCCCGGTGCTGCTGGAGGATCTCAATCTCCCCCAGACCGTCGCCCTGGAGATCGGCGAGGAGCTCACGCGCGATGCCGGCCTGATTCTCGTCTGCGGGCCCACCGGCTCGGGCAAAACCACGACGCTCTATTCGCTGCTCCGCTCCTGCGGAGCCTCGTTCCGCAACATCATCACCATCGAAGACCCGGTCGAAGTCCAGATCGAGGGCACCACCCAGCTTCCCGTCGATGAGGCCAACGGCAAGGGTTTCGCGGCGCTGCTGCGCTCCGTGCTGCGGCAGGATCCGGACGTCATCATGGTCGGCGAGATTCGCGACCCGGAGACGGCCCGCATCGCCCTGCAGGCCGCCATGACGGGGCACCTGGTGTTGTCCACCATCCACACGCGCGACACGGCGGGGACGATTTTCCGCCTGTTGGATTTGGGCATCGAACCGTACATGGTCTCGCAGGGCCTGCACCTGGTGCTGGCCCAGCGGCTGGTGCGGACGCTCTGCGCGGCGTGCAAGCGGGCGATCCCGGCCACCGCCGAGGACCGCGCCCGCATGGGCATCGTGGGCGAAAACGTCCAGCGCCTGTACGCGCCGGCGGGCTGCCCCAAATGCCTGGGCACCGGCTTCTACAGCCGGCGGGCGTTCTTTGAGTTCATGTCCACGGGCGACAAACTGCGCGAGATCGTGATGAAGACGCCCAGCGTGGCGGACATCCAGCGCACGCAGGGCGCGGATTTCGTGACCCTGCTGGAACGCGGCTATCAACTGGTGGCCGAAGGCTTGACGAGCCTGGATGAAGTGGAGCGCGCGGTGGGGCGGTGAGGGGGGATTTTCGATTTTCGATTTTTGATTTTCGATTTTTGATTTGGGGGATGGCTACGAAATGGCTACTTGGTTTTGGCGGCGCGGATTTTTTCGTCGTCCATTTTCGCCAGCACCGTATAGGGCGCGCCGGTCGCGGTTTTGAAGGTCAGCGCCACGGTCGAGGGGCCGAGGAGCTGGGCGTCGGCGACACCGCTGAGGCCCAGGGAGGCGAATTTTTTGCCGGTGGCGGCATCCACCAGGTCGTTGCCGTTGATCAGGCAGACCTGGGCCCCGGGCAGCCACAACAGGGCATGGGGCATGATGGCGGCGGCCTTGTCCAGCGGTGACTGCGAGAGCAGATTCGTGAACACCGGCTCGCCGGTGCGCACCTGATAGCCCATGATGGTGGGCAGGTCGGAGACGGCCGCGTAGATGGCGATCGAGCCGCTGTCGGAGGAAAACGCCATCCCCAGAAGGCGCACATTCAGATCGCTGGCGACGAGGATCGGCTTGGGCGGCGTGGTGCCGTCCATATTGCCGAAGAGAATCTGGTTGCGGGCGAAGACGGCGGCGGTGCGGCCGTTGGGGGAGAGCAGGGCGGGGTTGAAGTCGGCGGTCGCCCCCAGGGGCAGGCTGCGCCACGACGGCGCGGCGGCGCCGGGGGCGGCGGCGAAAATCTGCAGGGCGCTGGTCCCGTTGTTGTCCCAGCGCAGGAAAAACCGCGCCGGATCGAGCACGCCGAGCATTGAGGGCGCGGCCTGCGTGATCCCCTCGGGCACGTTCGCCGGCAGGTCCAGCACGATGATCCGTTTGGGTGTCTTGTTGTCGTAGGCGATGACTTCCAGCTCGCGGCGGGGGAAAAACACCAGTGCCGCCACCGCGTCGCCCTTGGGCGAAATTGCGAACTGCGGCGACTTTTTCGCGAAGTACGGATACGACAGATGCTCCTTCTTCTCGAGCGGGTTGAGGCTCCAGCGGTCCACCTCGGCCGTGGTCTCCGAGTTCTTCACGGTGAGCATCCAGTCCGCCGGGGCGATGGGCGCGACCACGGCCACGGCATCGCGGAGCGCCGGATCGTCGATGATGCCGGCGAAGAACGGGGAGGTCAGTTTGAGCGGCGCCGCCTGCGGCGCGGTGGCGGTGGCCGTTCCCCCGGCGCCGCCGGGCACGGTGTTGATGGCGACCTGCGTGGCCGTGGCGGGCGGCCCTTCCTGCGTGGTGACCAGGACCGTTCCGCCGGCGGACGCGGCCGGGGCGGACGTGGTGGCCACAATGGCGGCCGGAGCGGTATCGGGCGCCTTTTTGGTCGTCACCGGCGGCTCTGGCGAATGGCCCTTGGCCAGCGCCGTCCAGAGCCCGCTGGGCAGCATGTCGGCATACAAGCCGCCGGCCATGTCGTTCACCGCCCCGCCCAGCATGCCCACCACGATCAGCGACAACGCCATGGCCGCCGCCGCCGCGACCACCGAGGCGATCCACTCCAGGGCCTCGGCACGCAACATATAGATCAGCAGCAGGATCCCCACCGGCCAGCCCAGATCGCCGACCCAGCCCCAATTCTCGGCCATCTCCTTCCAGCCCGCGATCATGGCGACGCTGTAGGGGAGCAACATGCACAGTGCGACGCGCACATAGGTGTCCTCGCGGGGGGCGAGTTTCATGGTCCGGACCGTGATGTTCACCGTCAGCGCCGCCAGCGGCGCGATGATGCCCGCCAGGGCGGCCAGCACCACCAGGGTGGGCAAAATGGCGGCAAATGTGAAGCCCTCCGCCGCGGTGCGGAAGATATGCACCACCGTCATCACGATGCCGCCGATCAAGACCAGCAGCAGAACCAGCTTGATGAGTTCATCGAGCGACTCGAGCAGCGGGGAGCCGGGCTTGCGCACCCAGCGGCGTTTTTTGCGGGCCTTGAGTTCCTCGGCCGCGCTTTCCAGGAGGAGCGATTCCTTCTGCCCGGTCTGCACGTTGAAGCCGCACTTGGGGCAGACGCGATTCCCGGCGGGCATGGAGGCGCCGCAGGAGAGGCATTCGCGCAGCTCCTCCCCGGCGGGGGCCTCCGCGCCGGGCACGCGGATCGTGGCGCCGCAGCCCTTGCATTTGACCTTTTTTCCCGCGAGCTTGTCATCGACCTTATACTGCCGATGGCATGCTTCGCATGCGATGGGGATGCCCATGTTGAGAACTCCCTGTCGTCCGCCGCGCGGCGGGTGGTTCGCGCCGGATACCTTAGGCCGCGAACTCGTGGATGCACCACTATACCGCCAGAATATCGCAAAGTGGTATCCCGTAACAGAAACGCGATGAAAGGCGTCGCGGCTTTGCCCGGCCGGTTCCGGCTCTCCGGGCGCTCCCTTGTGGTTGTTTTTGGTTGTTCGGAACGCCGGAACGCCGGCGGGCGGAATGTCGGAAAGTTGACCTGTTTGGCCGCCAATGGTACATAGGAAGGGTGGCGGATAGGCGCGGGGCCGTGTCAGGCACCGGGCGTTTGGTTCGCATGGCGATGGTGGATGCCGGGATGGCACAAGGAGCGTCTGTGGTCAGCGTGAAGCAGAATGGGCGGGCGGTGCGGCGGGCGTTGGCGGCGGCATGCGCGGGAGCGATGATGCTGGCCGGGTGCGACAACGCGACGAGCACGTCCCTGGCGCAAAAGGGCAGTCATGACGCGGCAAAGTTGGCGCAGTCGGCGGGCGATCCGCGGCCCACGGAGGCGCTGATCACCGAGGTAGGCGGGGTGCAACCGGGCGACGTGGGGGCGCTCAAGAAGCTCGAAGCGCGGGTGACGGGGGACATCAAGAAATTCGTGGTGCAGAACGGGGCGGACAAGGATTTGGATGCGGCCATCAAGAAGCTGCAGGAGACCTTGAAGCTGGAGCTTACGCCGACGACCAAGTCGGGCGTGCAGGCGCAGCTTGCGGGGACGCAGTTGCAGTTGGCCGAATACCGATTTGGCCTGGCGCAGGCGGACATACTGGAATTGAGCCAGCAGGCGGGGGTGATTCAGGGGCTGGCGCAGGCGGTGTACAACCTGAACCAGGCGGCGGACGGGTTGGAATCGGGGAACAAGTCGCGCGTGCAGACGGATACTGCCGCGGCGAAAACGACGCTGGCCGAGCGGCAGAAGGCGCTGGCGGACGCGCAGGCGAAGGTGAAGGCCCTGCAGGACCAGCTTGCGGGGAAGGAAGCCCAGGCGCAGAAGATTTATGCCGACACCGCGGCGGCGTTTAAGGCGGCGGACGCGCTGCCGGGGCAGGCGGCGATCGCGGCGGGGAACAAGGCGATGCAGGACCGCAAGCAGGCTGATGATCTGATGTATGACGCGGGGGTGCTGGCGCCGGAATTAGCCCAGGCCCAGGCGCAAGTGATACTGGCGCAGATGAATCTGGCCGAGGCTCAGGAGTTGTCCCGGCTGGCGCAGGCGGCGAATGACCAGGAACAGGCGGCCACGGGGCTGTCGGGAACGCGGGTGGCCGCGCTGCGCGCGGCGGCGCAAAAAATCATCGGCGACGAGGCCAACAAGGAGAGCCTGACGGGGCGGCTCAAGGCGTTTACGAATCTGGCGGGCGGGCTGGACGTGCAGTTGCGCAATGCCGTGGCGGCGGCGGACCAGGCGGCGAGCAACTACGCGGGGGCGCTTTCGTTGTATTCGACCTATGTCCGCGAGGCGCTGGCGAAGGACACTCCCGGGGTGGATGCCGCCGATCCGCTGCGGAAAGCGCTCAAGGACGACCGGCCGGTGCTCATTTTGGCGTGGTCGCAAGTGGCGGCCCAGCAGGAGTCCGGGCGCATGCTGCAGGCGGGCGTGCAGGCGATTGGCGTCATCACGAAGGTGGGCGAGCAAGCGCAGGCCCTGAAGGTGGGCGTGGATGCCAAGACGCCCGAACTCAAATATTACCAGGAGGAAGCCCCGAAGCGCTTCCAGAGTGCCGCCACTCTGGCCAAGCAGGTCAACGACAAGGCCGCGCCGCCGCTGAGCGATGTGGATCGGATCAAGTGGATCGGATATTCGCTGGAGGCGACGGCCCAGCAGGGCTTGTACGCGATGGGCAATGATAAGGAAGTGCTGAAACTGGCCATTGACGCCCGGGACAAGGCGGTTTCGCGGAAGCCGAGTCTGGCGGCGCAGTTAAGCTGGATCAAGTGAGCCGGACTTGCGGCGGCGGATATCGGGGTTGCCCAGTTGGCCGCAGGCGCTCATCAGGTCGCGGCCGTGGGGGATGCGGCGTTTGACGAAAATGTGGTGGAACTTGAGTTGTGCCATGAAGGCCAGAAGGGTGTCGTGGGAGGGGGTCTCGAAGGCGGCGAAGCGCTGGGGGTTGTAGGGGATCAAGTTGACAATGCAGCGCAGACCAGAGCAGAAGGCGGCGACGGCGTCGGCATCGGCGGGGGAATCGTTGACGCCCTTGATGAGCACATACTCGATGAGATAGCGGCCGCGCGGGGAGAGCGGGTATTCCAGCAGCGTGCGTTTGAGGTCGGCCAGGGGCATGCCTTTGTTGATGGGCATAAGTTGGTCGCGGAGTTTGTCATCGCCGGCATTGAGGCTGATGGCGAGGCGCAGGTTGGGCCAGCCGAGTGCCGCGAGTTTGCGGAGGCCGTCGATGCGGCCGACGGTGGAGACGGTGATTTGCTGGTGGGGGAAGTTCATGCCGCGGGGCTCGGCCAGGACGCGGATGGCCTGCACGAGGTGGTCGAAGTTGTCGAGGGGCTCGCCCATGCCCATGAAGACGAGGTTCTGGATGCCGTCGGAGAAGTAGGAATGATTGGCGTGGAGCGCGGCGGGGCGGGAACGGCGGTTGCGGGGGCGGTGGGGGAGTTGGGGGGGCGGTTCGAGAGTGGGGGTCGCGGCTTTCTGGGCGGAGCGGATTTGGTGGGCGACGAGGCGCTGGCGGACGATTTCGCCGGCGGTGAGATTGTGCAGCAGGCCCATGCGGGCGGTCTCGCAGAAGGTGCAGCCCATGCGGCAGCCGACCTGGGAGGAGAGGCACAGGGTGTACCAGTTGGTGCCGCGGTAGCTGGTCATGGGGATGATGACGGATTCGGTTTCGAGGGGGGCGGGGGTGGTGCCGGGCGGGGCGGCGGGCAGGATGCCCGCGTTACAGGGGAGGCAAAACTTGATGGTGCCGTCGTGGGGATCATCGACGCGGCGGGTGATGGCCGGCAGGGTGAGGCCCGCGCCGGTGCGCATGGCGGCGCGGTATTCGTCGCGGAGGCCCTGGGGATGCCGGCCGCGCGCGGCGGCGAATTCGGCGAGGGTCAGGCCCAGGAAGGCGAGTGATTCGGTGCTGTCCATGCGGGACATCTTATCAGAGCCGCGATCCTGCGGTGTTATCGGCGAATTCCCGGGCGGAGAGAGGCGCGGTTTTTTGTTATATGCTTGCCGCGTCGGGCCGATGACAGGTTTGGCCAGCGACCTGCCGATCAACTGCTGCCAAAGGCCCTTGTGGCCATACTGGTTTGAATAAAACGGCAATGCGTCCTGGCCGTTTTTATTTTTGCGGGGAAAGGGGGCAAGTTTGTAGTACAGCCTTTAGGCTGTTGGGGCGCAAATCGCGATCGTAGAAGACAGGCTAAAGCCTGTACTACGAACAGTTACAAACATTACAAACAATGGTCTTCGATGACCAGCACATACAGGTGCTTGGGGCCGTGGACGCCGGTGATGAGGTTCATTTCGATGTCGGCGGTTTTGGAGGGGCCGTTGATCAGGACGATGTTGGAGGGGAGGCATTTGGGGTGGGCGCGCTGGATGAAGGCCAGGCCGTCGAGGAGGTCGGGGAGGATGCGCGTGGCGGGGAGGAGGACGATGTGAATGGGGATGACGAGGGTGGAGGAGCGGCCGAAGGAGGGATCGGACCAGACCATGACGCTGCCGGTGTCGGCAAGTGCGGCGCGACAATCCGTGATGGACAGTTCGCAGGAGAAGGCGGATTGCACGCAGTCGGGCGCGCCCCAGGGGATGACCTGGATGTGGCGCGCGGCGAGGTAGGCGGGTAGGGCGTAACGCGCTTCGAGTTCGTGGGCGTTGAGGATGGACCGGGTGACCTGGTGCGGGGCGAGGCATTGGTCCAGGGCGGCGGGAAGTTTATCCGCGGTGGCGCGGTGGACATGGATGGAGCTGAAGGTGGCGCGTTCAATCCAGCGGTCGATGAGGTTGGCCGTGGGGGCGACTTGGCGGATGAGGGATTCGACGAGGGGCGGGGGCGCGGGGATGGGGGACATGGTATTCATTTGTGTCGCTCCTTCCATAAGTCTCGGAAGGATTGGGCGGGCGGGCGCGGGAAGTCGCGGGCTTGGGTCCAGCCTTGGGCGGGGCCGGGGAGTGTGGTGATCCAGCCGTCCTTTTTCGGGGCCAGGTGTCGGAGGAAGAAACGCTGGAGGCGCTGGCTGAGGCGGTAGCGCCAGGGGCCGGCGAGGGCAAAGGTCCACAGGCGGAAGAGGAGGCGCTGGGGCGCGGGAATGAGCGGGGGCGGCGGCGGCTGGCCCGGGGTGGTTTTTGGATGAAGCTGGTCGCGCTTCATGCGGATGAGCATTTCAGGGATGTCGATCTGCACGGGGCAGGCCTCGAGGCAGGCGCCGCAGAGGCTCGAGGCGTGGGGGAAATCCAGGTGGTGGTCCATGCCGTTGAAGAGCGGGGCCAGCAGCGTGCCGATGGGGCCGGAGAGGGCGATGCCGTAGGCGTGTCCGCCGATGGTGCGGTAGACGGGGCAGGCATTGAGGCAGGCGGCACAGCGGATGCAGCGGAGGGTGTCGCGGTATTCGGTGTCGAGAATGCGCCCGCGGCCGTTGTCGAGGATGACGATGTGGAGTTGTTCGGGGCCGTCCAGTTCGCCGGGAGTGGTGCCGACGCCCCCGTCGGCATGGTGGGGTGTGCCAGACCGCCGCGGCCCGGTGATGATGTTGGTGTACTGCGTCATGGCGATGCCGGAGGCACAGCGGGCCAGCAGTTTGAGGAAGACTGAAAGGTCCGCGAAGCGCGGCAACAGTTTTTCCATGCCCATGAGCGCCACGTGGATGCGCGGGCGGCTGGTACACATGCGGCCGTTGCCTTCGTTGGTGCATATGACGATCGAGCCGGTTTCGGCAATGCCGAAGTTCACCCCCGAGACGCCCATGTCGGCCTGGTTGAAGCGGTCGCGGAGAAAGACGCGGGCCATCTCGGCGAGCCGGGGCGGGTCTTCGGTAAAGGGGACGTGGAAGAACTTGGCGAAGATTTCGCCGATCTGCCGGGCCTTCATATGGATGACGGGCATGACCAGGTGCGAGGGGCGGTCCTCGGCAAGTTGCACGATCAGTTCGCCCAGGTCGGTTTCGATGGGCGTGAGGCCGGCGGCAAGGAGGGCCGTGTTGAGCTGGGTTTCCTCGGTGGCCATGGATTTGGCTTTGACGATGAGCTGGCAGTGGTTTTGTTGGGCGATGGCGATGATCTGCTGGTTGGCCTCGGCGGCGGTGGCGGCGAAATGCACGGTGCCGCCGGCGCGGCGGACGTTTTCGGCGAATTGGGCGACGTAGTCATGAAGATGATCGAGCGTGTGGGCTTTGATGTCGCGGGCCAGGGCGCGGGGGGCGTCGGGGTTGGGCAGTTCGGCCAAAAGCTTGCGGCGACCCTCGTCTTTTTTGAGGGCGGCGCCGGTGGTGGCGAGGCGGAGGGGTTCGTTGGCGGTCGCGGCGGCGGCGGCAGCGCGGAAGTCGACGTGGAAAATGGGCAGGGGGAACGAGTGTCCAGTTTCAAGTTTCGAGTTTCGAGTTTTGGGGGTATCCATGGGTTTCATGGGGGGCCTCCCGCGTGCGGTTGCGCTTGATGGTCGATGGCGCTGGCGAGGAGTTCGGCGAGGTGGCGGATTTGGGTGCTCTGCCCCTGGCGGTGGCAGGTGCCGGCGATGTTCAGGGCGCAGCCGGCGTCGTTGACCAGGAGGACGTCGGCACCGCAGCGCGCGGCGCAGGCGGCTTTGTCGCCGGCGATGGCGGCGGAGATTTCGGGAAATTTGACGGCAAAGGTGCCACCGAAGCCGCAGCATTGCTCGGCCTTCTCCAGCGGGCGGGTGGTGACGTTGCCGAGTGTGCCGATGAGGCCGGCGATGGCTTCGGGCGATTGGCCCAGGCCGCGGTTGTGGCAGGAGTAATGACAGGCGACGGAGGTGGGCCGTGGCAGCGCGA
The DNA here is from genome assembly GCA_903868035.1 of uncultured Phycisphaerales bacterium. Next base: position 11,389 of record CAIPTQ010000061.1, on the reverse strand, counting down.
GCGCGGCGAGATCGACTTTGAGGATTTGGGTGAGGAATTCGACGAGTTCGTAGGTCTTGGCGGCGAGATCCGCGGCGGGTTTGCGCCAGGCCGGGTCGCCCGCGAAGAGGGCCGGGTAATGCTGGCGGATCATGGCGCAGCACGATGCCGAGGGCGTGACGACGAGTGTACTGTGCGCAAAAACGCGGATCATGCGCCGGGCGAGGTCGGCGGCATGGGGGTGATAGCCGTTGTTGAATTGCGGCTGGCCGCAGCAGGTTTGATCCTGGGGGAAATCGACGGTGCAGCCGAAATGCTCGAGAACGCGGACGGTGGCCGTGCCCACGTGCGGGGCGAAGAGGTCGGTCAGACAGGTGACGAAGAGCGAGACATGGATGGGAGCGGACATAAGGACATTGTAGCGGATAGGCGGGGGAAATTGCGGGGTGGGATGGCACACGACGCGGGTTGCTGTAAAATCCGCCGATTCATTTTTCTAAAGCGGGTGAGGGTGTGAACGACACGCAGGCAGAGCGACCTTTTCTGGCGGCCAATCCATTGGTTCCGGCGGCGGGATTGTTTTTGCTCGGCGTGGCGGGCGGGCGCTGGGGCGCGGGGATGGGGGGCGTGATACTGGCGGTGGCTGTCGCGGCGTGGGTGGGGTGGGTGGTGGCGGAGCTCAGGGGGTGGCGAATGTTGGCGCAGGGGGCGCTGGGGGTGGGGCTGGTGTTGGGCGGGGCGGGGGTGTGGGTGCTGAATCAGAATTATGTGGAAGCGGACCATGTGGTGCGCTGGACGAGTCCGGAGGAGGAGCGCGTGGCGGCGGTGCGGGCGGTGGTGCTGGTGGCGCCGGGGGAGAGCGCGGGGGCGGGCGGAGGGGGAGCGTATGGGAATCGCCATTGGCTGGCGCGGGTGCGGCAGGTGTGGACGCAGCATGGGTGGGCGGCGGCATCGGGGGATGTGATGGTGCAGTCGATGCCGGGGGCGGAATTGCAGGCGGGAATGGAGGTGGAGGTATACGGGTGGCTGGCGCGGCCGGCGGGGCCAATGAATCCGGGGGCGATTGATCCCCAGGCGCTGCTGGCGGCGGATCGGGTGTTTGTGCAGATGCGGGTGCCCCGGGCGTCGGGCGTGGTGGTGCGGGATGCGACCGCGGCGCGCGGGGCGCCGCTGGTGACGCGTATGCGTGAGTATCTGCGGGGGAAACTGCTCGGGCATTTGATCCAGGAGGACGTGCCGGCGGCCCAGGCGCTGACGGCATTGCTGCTGGGGTATCGCGATCCGGCGATGGCGGATGTGACGCAGGCGTTTACGGACGCGGGGGTGGCGCACCTATTGGCGATCAGCGGGAGCCACATCGTGTTTTTCACGGCCCTGGTGTGGGGCGTTTTGCGGTTTGTGCCGCTGCGGCCGCGCTGGCGGGAGGTGCTGATCGCGGGGGTGGTGGGGCTGTACGTGCTGGCCACGCCGTGCGGGCCGCCAATCATGCGGGCGGCGGTGGCACTGGGGATGGTGGTGGCGGCGCGGATGCTGGGGCGGCCGCGGGCGTATCTGAACATGGTGGCGGCGGCGGCGGTGGTGGTGGTGCTCCTGCGGCCAAGGGATTTGCTGGATGCGGGGTTTCAACTGAGCTTCGTGACCACGGCGGGGTTGATCCTGTTTTCGGCACGGGTACACGGGGCTATCTTTGGCGGGTGGCTGGCACGGTTGACACTGGTGGCGGAATTGTCGCGCAGCCGGTGGGCGCGGTGGCGGCTGCGGGGGGCGCGGGGGGTGGCGCTGGTGCTGACGGCGAATGTGATCGGGGCGGGGACGGCCGTGCCGCTGGTGGCGTATCACTTTGGGCAGGCGAATCTATGGGCGGTTTTAGCCGGGCTGGCGGCATTGCCGATCGTGAGCGTGGCGATGGTGGTGGCGGCGGTGCAGTTGTTGCTGGAGCTGGTGGGCGGCGGGGCGTTGCTGAGCTGGCCGGCGGCATTCGTGGGGCGGGCGATGATCTGGCTGGTGGGGGTGCTGGCGCAACTGCCCGGGGCGGCGATGCCGCTGCGCGCGCCGCCGGGGTGGGTGGTGATGTGCCTGTATGCTGCGCTGCTGGTGTGGGCGCTGCGGCGGCGGCTGGCGGTGTCGCGGGCTGTGATGGTGAACGTGGGCGCGGCGGCGGCCGTGCTGGTGGCGGCATGGTATGCGCTGACGCTGCCCGTGGGCGCGGTGCGGTTGACGGCGCTGAGCGTGGGGGATGGGAGTTGTCTGGTGCTGCGGACGCCGGGGGGAGAGGTGTGGGTGATTGATGCGGGGGCGGCGCAGGGGTCGTCGCTGCTGTCGTCGGCGTTGCAGCCGGCGCTGCGCGTGGCGGGCGTGCGGCGGGTGGAGGGGCAGATCGTGACGGCGCTGGATGTGACGCACGCCCGTGCGGCGGGGGCGGTGCTGGAGGCGTGTCGGCCGGGGCAGGTTTGGGTGAGCGGGGCATCGTGGGAGAGGCGTGAGGAGACGCTGGCGGGGGTGCAGGTGGCATCCGCGGCGGTCGATGGGCGAGTGCCTGTGTGGGCGCTGCATGCCGGCGACGTATTGGATTTGGGCGGCGGATGCCGGTTGCACGTGCTGTGGCCGCCGGCGGCGGGGGACAATGTGGGCCGGCGGGGCTTGATACTGCGGTTGGAGTATCAGGGGCGGCGGGTGCTGCTTGCCGATCCGGCGGCGGCAGGGGCATTGGCGCTGCTGCCGGCGGAGGCATGCGATGCTGTGGTGTTTACGGGGGTGGAGCGCGGGGCGGGGGATGCGGCGGTGCGGCGGGCGATCGCGGGCGATGGGGCGCGGAGCGTGATTTGGTGCGGGCGCGGGGCGTGGGCGACGGGGACGCCGGCGGAGGGGGAGTGGAATACGGAGGATGGGGCGGTGGCGGTGGAGTTGACGGAGATGGGGGTGCGGGTGGGGAGGGCAGGGGAATAGCGTTGAAGTATCACCCCCTCCAGCAATACCATGAATCCATGACCACACCCAAGTACATTTTCTGGCAGGATGGCGACATGTATCTGGCGTACCTGGAGGAATTCCCGGACTACATGACCCAGGCTGAAAGCCTTGATGAACTTCAGGAAAACCTCAAAGACCTCTACGCCGACCTCACCAGCGGCCAAATTCCCGGCGTGCGTCGCGCGGCGGAGCTTCGCGCAGTATAGGGTGTTTCCCGGGTTCCACAGACATGCTTTTGACGCAGATATGGCATGCGATGCGGCGCACATGGCCGAACATGCGATCAGATAGCCACCCGCCCTCACCGCGTCAAAAGCATGGCATCCCGCGCGGGAATCAAGTGGAATGTTATTACTCATATAACTATATAACGGCATCTATTGTTTAGGTCCGCTGACCATATAGATCGCCGAGGCATGGGGCGGCAACTGGAGAGAGTGGCGGCGGCGGATGTCAGGAGCAGGACAGGAATGACATGGCGCATGGAAAATCTCCGGGCGGTCAGGGTTTCAGCAGTTCCTGCACCTTGGGCAGCATGGCGTCGGTCCAGATTTGGTAGCCCTTGGCGTTGGGGTGCAGGAAATCCGGCATGATGTCCGCCGTGAGGGTGCCGTCGGGGGCGAGGAATTTACTGCCGAAGTCGAGGAAGAAGACCTGCTTGTTGTCGGCGAAGGTGGCGAGGATGGTGTTGATGTCCTTGATCCGCGCGCGGCTGGGGTCGGTGGCGCTGGCGTTGCGGGGGAAGATGCCCAGGATGAGGATTTTGGCCTGGGGCTGATGCTTTTTGAATTCCTCGACGATGAGGCGGTCGCCCTCGGCGATCTGGTCGTTGGGGGCGGTGGCGAGGTTGTTGGTCCCGAGCATGAGGATGATGACCTTGGCCTTGAAGCCGTCGAGTTCGCCATTTTGCATGCGCCACAGGACGCCCTGGGTGGTGTCGCCGCCGATGCCGAAGTTGGCGGGTTTGAGGGGTTCAAAGTTCTTGTCCCAGACCTCGCGGCCGGTGGTGCTCCAGCCGTCGGTGATGGAGTCGCCCACGAAGAGCACATCAATGTTGCCGGCGCCGCGGCGGGCGATCTGCAGGAAGTCCGCATGCCGGGTGACGTTGCCGCCGCGCGCCGGCGCGGGGGTGGTGGCGGAAACCGCCGCGCCGCCGCGGGCGGGGCCACGACCGGGGGCGGGCGAGGGGGTGGTGGCGGGAGCGGTGGCGGGGGGTGCGACGGGTGCCGCGGCAAAGAGAAATGGCGGCAGTGCGAGTGCGATGGCCAGTAGGGCGGCGGATAATAGAGTGATGCGGCGCATGGGAACCTCCAATGAGTCAGGTGTGATGGTTCAAGCTTGCCCCAGCATGATATCGCGTGGGTAGGGGAGTGCAATATCTGTCAGGACGCGACAGGGCGTGGATGGGCGTGACCGGGCGTGAGTCAGGGAGATTGCATTTGACTTTCAGAGCCGCGACCGTCAGGGAGCGACCGTGTTGTCAACCGCCTTTTCGATGGCACCAAGGCCGTTGCTCGCCACGTGCTTGGCCAAATGCAATCGCCCTGGGGCGTGGGTGGGCGAAGGCGCGGTATTCGGCGGCCAGGCGCTGGAATTCAGCCGTCACATCAGCCAGGCGGCTGGGTTTGTTGCGGGCCAGCCAGAGTTTGGTGAATTGCTCCTCAAGGGTGAGGATCTCGGCATGGAGAGTCTCCATCTGCCGGGGAAAGTCTTTGGAGAGTGGATGGGGGGGCTGGATACGGAGGGTTTCATCCGGGTTGCGCCGGGCGGGGTCGGCGGCGAGCCAGCGCTGCCGCAGCAGGGTGCGCTGGCAGGTGTGAATGATGGTGAAACAGGTGAAGACGAACTCGGCGCGGATTTGCCCGGCTTGGGAACTGCGCAACGCGGCGGCATCGAACTGCTCCAGCAGTTTGAGCGTGGCGGCGATGGTTTGTTCGAGGTTTGCGACGGAGGCGCGGTTGACGTAATTGGCCACATCCCAATGCTCGCGGAAGAGGAAGTGATCGAGCGAGGCGTTGGTGCGCTGCCAGACGAGGCGCTCGTAGGTGAGGCCCAGATCATAGGCCAGGGCGGCGTAGTGGGCGGTGGGGTCTTTGAAGAGATGGAGGGAGATGGCGTGGAAGAGATTTTCGATTTTTGATTGTTGATTTTCGACTGGGTTGGGGGTGGTGCTGAGGTTCCAGCCGGCGGCTGCGCCGTAGGCGAAGGGGAGAAGGGAAACGGCGAGCATTTGCTGGTGGCCCTGGTCTCCCCAGTCGGTGATGAGGAGGCCCCTCGCGCCGTGTTTCAGGCCGGCGGTGGCGGCATTGTGGATGTTGGCGCAGGCGTTTTTGGTGCGGGCCGAAAAGGTGAGCCAGGAGGAGGTGCCGGGGGCGACGTAGAAGTTTCGAGTTTCGAGTTTCGAGTTTCGAGTTTGAATTGAGTCATTACGCAGTCGCTCAGCGAATATTTTGCAGTGTTCGTCGAATTTGTGGTCGTGTTCGTAGCCCCATTCGAGCAGCGTCGCATCCGCGGGTAGTTGTGCGATCAGTTCCGGGTGATTCAGGATGATGTCACCCCACATTTGGATGGAGCGCGGAGGGGACATCGGCGGGACGCCGATGCCACGGGGTTGGGATTTGACGAGCTGGTCGCAGAAGTTGATCCAATCGACGTACATTTGGCCGGTGCCGCCGCTGCCCGGTTTGTCGGCCAGTTCCTGGGAGCGGACGCGGCCCAGGTCGTAGGCTTCATCGCAGCAGATGTTGAACTGGGGGCTGGAGAAGTTGGGGGCGAATTCGGCGTACATGTCGGAGAGGAGTTGTTGGGCTTTGGGGTCGGTGACGCACAGCGACCACGGCCCCGCTTCATGCCAGCAGGGGGCGCCGATGGCCTTGAGCTGCGCCGGTTCGGCTTCGGCGAGGGGGCGGTACTGGGGGCGGAAGAGGATTTTTTCGAAGTGGCCCAGGGAGGTGAGGGAGGGGACGAAGTCGATGTGGCGGGCGCGGCAGGCGGCGTCGAGTTGAAGGAGTTCTTCGGCGGTGAAGGGAGTGGTGTCGGCGTACATGTCGGGGTGTTTGCGGAACTGGAAGTTGTTTTCGATGTAGAGCTGGAATTCGTTGTACTTGAGGTGGGCGAGGTCGTCGATGAGTAGCAGCAGGGTGTCGATGGTGGGCACTTTGCCGCGGGCGGTGTCGTGGTAGACGCCGCGGCGGGGGAAATCGGGGTGGTCGGCGATGAGGAGGCATGGAAGTTTCAAGTTTCGAGTTTCAAGTTTCGAGTTTTTGGGATTTGAGATTTGAGATTTGAAAACAGTCTCGCGGAGGATTTGGAGGAGGGTTTGGAAGGCGTAAAAGAGGCCGGCGGGGGCGCGGGCGGTGAGTTGGATGCCGTCGTGGGTGATGGCCAGGCGGTAGGTTTGGTTGCGGATTTCTTCGGGAAGTTCGGGGGCGAGGGCGTCGTCGAGGGTGGCGCGAATTTCGGATTTGGGGTTCAGGCCGGTGCCCGCGGTGATGGGGAAGCGGGTGCGGCAAAGGGTTTGTGCCTCCATGACAAAGCGCTCGGCCGCGAAGAGTACCGGGCCGGTGGGAGAGGACGGAAGAACGATGAACAGTTCGAGAGGGAGTGGGAATGTACCGGGCAGAAAGGCCAGGGATTTGGGGGCGGGGATGAGATGGAGAGTGCGAGGCATGGATTCCTCCGTAGTGTGGGGAATTTTACGGCAAAAGAAAAGCCCCCGCGAATGGGGGGCTTGGCGGATTTGCATTGTCAAAGTAGTGGTATCATTCAGTTGGCCTTGACCCGCAGCACGACGACGGATTGGGCCGGCAGGGTGTACGCGAATTTGGCCGCCGCGTTGTTGATTTTGAATTCCTTGGGGGCCACTAAGGTGGGGTTGTTCACCGAATTCATATCCGCGGCATTGCCCGTCAGCGTCCAGCCGGTCGCATTGGCGTTCACCTGCGTGACGCCCTGGAGGGTGATGTCCATGGGCGCTTCGACGGTGCGGGTGTTGATCATTTTCAGGATCACTTCCTTGGTCTGGTCGTCCCGCGTCGCGGAAACATAGAGGTCCCGGGCGGCCAGGTCGCGCGGCAATATGGTGTCGCCGCGGTTCTGGGCGAACAGCGCCTGCACGTAATAGGAAGGCGAACCAAAGCTGGTCAGCGCGTTGTAGCCGATCAGGTCCGTCGGCCATTGCATGCCGCTGGGATAATTCGGGCCGCCGGCATACTGCGGATAGGCCGGATTGACGTTGACGAACAGCGGCGCGTAACCAAACATGATGACCAGGTCCGAATTGCGCTCCAGGGCCGTCAGATACGCCGCGTCCGAGATGCAGGCGCTGAACTGCGGCGTGGGCGCTCCGACGCGCGTGGCCCATTCACCGACGAAAATCTTGGGCTGCGTGCGGCTGGCCGTGTCATAACCACCGGTCAGCGCCAACGCCTCTAGGACCGTCCTGGGATAGTGATGTTCATCCTGCACATCCGGCGCCGTCGTGCGGGCGATGTTGCGGCCGGAGGCGATGGTTTTGATCTGGGGGAACTTGGCCTTGATGGCGTTGGAGAACACCGTGAACCGCGCATCATACGTCTGCCCGCCGGAACCCAGGTTGTCTTCGTTGCCGATCTCCACATACCGCAGCTTGAACGGCGCCGGGTGCCCGTCCTTCGCCCGCCGCGCCCCCCATTGCGTGGGGACATCCCCCATCACATATTCAATTTCCTCGACGGCTTCCTGCGCGTACTTGGGATAATCCGCCGCCGGTACCGCCTGGCGGTCCAGCGTGTAGCCGGCGAACACCGCCAGCACCGGCTCCATGTTCAAATCCTCGCACCACAGGCAGAATTCCAGCAGGCCCATGCCGTCGCTGGAGCGGTAATTCCACGGGCTCGGGTGGCCCGGGCGGTCTTCGAGCGGCCCGATGGTTTCCTTCCAGTTATAGCGGCTGGCGAAATTCGAGCCTTCCACATAGTTGCCCCCCGGGAACCGCAGAAACGCCGGCTTCATGTCGGCCAGCAATTGCATGATGTCGATGCGGTTGCCGTTGGGGCGGTCCTTGTAGGTGGGCGGGAACAGCGAGACGAGGTTGAGCCAGACCGTGCCGGTGGAGGTTCCGGAGATGACCAAGCGGGTATCGGCGGTGGGTTTGACGTTGGCGGCGGTGGTGAGCGTGAGGGTGTACTTCTTCCATGCCGCCCCGACGTCCGCGACGGTGCCCGAGGCATAAATCGTTTTGCCGTCGGAGGATTCGATGCCCACGGTCAGCGGCCCGGCAAAACCGTTGCCGGCCTTGGCGTAAAACGAGGCCGTGTACTTGGTGGCGGGTTTTACGGGAATGCCCCAGAAGCCGTCGTTGGCCACGCCGGCGCGCTCGCCGCCGGCCCCGGCCGTGATGTCGAGCTTGAGGGCCGTCGTCAGCGCCGTGGTGTTGACCGGATTGCTCGTGTCGGTGGCGATGGTCGCCTTAGCCGCGCCCTGGGTGACGGTCGTCCAGTGGGGAATGGGATTGGGCGCTGCGGGCGCCGGTGCGGCGGCCGTGGAGGCCGGATCGGTCGCGGGCCCACGGCGGCCGCCACGGCCGCCCGCGGCATTCGGCGGATTTTTGAAGATGCGGTTTTGGATCAGTTCCCCATAGAGGCCCCCGTCGTAGGAGTAGTTGATTTCCTCGGTCATGATGCCGTAGAGCATCGGGCTGACCTTGGCGCCGGGCTGATCGACCTTGATGGTGACCGGGTCGGCCGACGCGCGGGAGGCGCCGGCGAGGGAAATGGCGGCGGCGGCCATCAGCGTGAGCAGGGCGGAAAGCGTGCGGTGACGAGGGTTTTTCATATGCGTCTCCAGACAACAGAATCAGGGTACAAGATGGAAAAACGCACGATGGGGCAATTTATTGCGTTTGTTTAATTAATCGTTTTTTGAGGAAAGACCTTGCGCTTTCCGCTTGACTTCCCGCGTGGGACGCGGTGGAATCGCGCGGCATTTCCTGTTGCACACGTCGAGGGCGAACATGGTGCGCTGGCGCATTGCGATTCTCGTGGCCGTGGCCATCGCCATCAATTACCTCGACCGGCTGACGCTGCCGACCGTCATTGACGACATCCGCCGGCAAAGCGGGCTGGGCTTCAGCCCGCAGGCGTTCGCCCTGCTCAACACCGCGTTCCTGGGCGCGTACGGGGCGATGTACCTGGTGGGGGGCAAGCTGCTGGATTTCCTGGGGACGCGCCGCGGGTTCGTGGTGATCATCATTTTCTGGTCGCTGGCCTGCGCCAGCCATGGATTGGCCATGGGCCTGGCGATGCTGGGCCTGAGCCGCCTGCTGCTGGGCATCGGCGAGGGCGGGGGGTTTCCGGCGGCCACCCGCGCGGTGGCCGAGTGGTTCCCGGTCAAGGAACGCTCCACGGCAATGGGCATCATCAACGGGGCCACCGGCGTCGGCGGCATGATCGCCCTGCCGCTGGTCTCCTTTGTGCTGCTCTACGTGAACTGGTTCGGGATCGCGTCGTGGCGCTGGGTGTTCTTTTTGACTGGCGCGCTGGGCCTGGCGTGGCTGGTCTGGTGGCTGTTGGATTATCACGTGCCGGAGAAGCATCCGGGCCTGAGCGCGGCTGAGCGCGATTTGATCCAGAGCGGCATCCCGGCGATTCAGTCGGCGGAGCCCAAGGTGCCCCTGGCGACGCTGTTTCAATACCGGGAAACCTGGGGCCTGGTGCTGGCGAAGTTTCTCACTGATGCGGCATGGTACTTCATCCTGTTCTGGCTGCCGACGTACCTGAAGAATCCGCCGCACAACCTGAATATTACCTCCACGATGCAGGTCGCCTGGATTCCCCACGCCGCGGCCTTCATCGGATGCCTGCTGGGCGGGAGCCTCTCGAGCTGGCTGTTGCGCCGGAATATGAGCCTGAACTGGGCGCGCAAGCTGGCGCTGCTGGCCAGCGCCATCATCATGCCGCTGCTCATTCTCGTGCCCTACGTAAACAGCACGGCCTGGGTCATCGTGCTCTTCAGCGTGGGATACTTTGGCCAGCAATCGTGGTCCACGCTCGTGATGGTGCTGCCGGCGGACATGTACCCCAAACGCGCGGTGGGGGCGCTGGCGGGCCTGGTGGGGCTGGGCGGAGCGCTGGGCGGCATCGTGCTGGGGCAGCTTTCGGGATATCTCCTCAAGCAGGGCTTTGACTACAAGCCGGTGATGCTGATCGCGGGCTTGCTGCACATCACCGCATTCGGCGTGCTGCTGGCGACGGTCTGGGATATCCGGCCGCTGCGGATTAACACCTCCGCCCTGACGCCGCGCATCCGGGCGTTCAACACGTTCACGCTGTCGCTCAAGCTGCAAGTGCCGGCCATTATCCTCATGCTGCTGGGGCTGATCGTCGTCCGCTGCGTGGTGGCGCCGCCGGGGTATGACCTGCTGATCGGCATCGGAGCCGGCGCGCTGGTGGCCTATCTGGCGCTGCTGGCGCTGGCCTGCCTGCGCCGGGCGGCGGCACCTTTGGCCGTGGTCGCGGGCCTGCTGGCGCTGGCGGGATTGGCCGGCAAGGTCGTGGTGCTGCTGGATGCCGCCAAATGGGGGGAGAACCAGTTTTTCGCGACGTGTTGCGTGCTTTTGTGCGCTACGGCGGACGCCATTTTGCTGTGTGCCGCCGGGGCTTGCATGGTTCAAGAGGTTACATTCCGCCCGGGAGATGGGGGGCTTTCGCTGGAAACGCTTCGATAGGACAATGGGGGCATGGTTGACGGTGTGCATATTCCGGCGGCGCGGATTGTGGTGGTCATGCCGAACTGGCTGGGGGATGCGGTCATGGCCACGCCGTTTTTACGGGCGTTGCGGGGGCTGTATCCGCAGGCGCATATCGCGGCCCTGGCGCGGCCGCTGGCGGCGGCGGCGTGCGCGGGGCTGGTGGATGAGGTGCGGGTGTGCGGCAAGGGAGAGGAGGGGGCGGCGGCGCGGTGGATGAAGGGGGAACGGTTGGCGCTGGGGGTGTTGCTGCCCAACAGTTTTCGCAGCGCGTGGATGCTGTGGCGGGGCGGGGTGGGGCGGCGGCTGGGGTATGCCCGCGGGGGGCGGAGTTTTTTGCTGACGGATCGGGTGAAGGCGATGCGGAAGACGGCAGAGGAGGAGTTGCGGGATCATGGGGTACGTGCGGCGATGTACCTGCTGCGTAAGGGGGAGAAGCGTCCCGATCGGGAATTGTTGCGTGTGGAAGTGCAGGGGAAGTGGTTGTTGCGGGCGTATGCGGAGCACCGGATATTATCGACGGGCACCGTGGTGCGCAAAAGGGTGATGAACTGTCAGGAGGGCGCGGAGCGGGTGCTGGCGGCGAGATTTCCGCCGGTGCCGACGATTGATTACTATTTGAAGTTGGCCCAGCATTTGGGAGCGGAGAATCCGTCGCGGCGGATGGAACTAGTGGTGAGCGATGGGGAGCGGGAGGAGGGGGCGGGGGCGTTG
>CAIPTQ010000060.1 GCA_903868035.1 uncultured Phycisphaerales bacterium | reverse complement strand
ATATTTTTGTGCATCCGGTGATGGCGCTGATCTTCACGACGGCCATTTTCGCCGAGTCCAACCGCACGCCGTTTGATTTGGCGGAGTGCGAAACGGAACTGGTGGGCGGGTATCACACGGAATATTCGTCGATGAAGTTCGCGCTGTTTTTCCTCGCGGAATACGCCTCGATGATCACCGGGTCGGCGATCATGGTGGCGGTGTTCCTGGGCGGGTGGCATCTGCCGTGGCTGGATTTGGCGATCTACCACCAGGCGCAGCCGGAGGTGTCCAACTGGGCCGGGGTGGCGCTGAAGTTCGGGGTGTTCTGGGGCAAGGTGGTGGGATTTTTGTTCTTCTACATGTGGGTGCGCTGGACGCTGCCGCGGTTCCGGTTCGATCAACTGATGCGCCTGGCGTGGCGCGGGATGATTCCCGTGGCGCTGGCGGGGCTGCTGCTGACTTCGTTGGTGGTGTTTCTGGAAAAGCAGATCGGCCTGCAGCATGGGCGGATTTGGATGCTGGCGGGGAATGTGGTGTTGTTGGTGGTGATTTTGGGCGTGTTGTCGCGGCGTCCACCGATCGGCCAGAACCGCCGCGTGCCCGTGCCGACCAGCCGGTACAATCCACAGTTCCGAACCCCGGTGGCGGAGACGTAAGGGCAGAGCGTACACAGGAGTGTCGCCATGGCGTTTGATTTTAAGATGGTGTTTCAACGGGCGCTGCCGTACAGCGGGTATTTGCAATACTATGGCACGGAGGAGCAGCGGGCGCGGTGGGGTCGCGTGTATGACGCGGTGGCGCTGACGGGGGCGCAGAAGGAGCTGCTGTCGTCGTTCCGGCGGCGGATGAACATCCTATGCCTGGCGGGGACGTGGTGCGGGGACTGCGTGAACGCGTGTCCGATTTTTCAGCGCATTGCCGAGGCCTGCCCGCTGATTACGCTGCGGTTTGTGAACCGGGTGCAGAGTTTCGGCGCGGCGGATAGTGCGAGCGCGGCGGCGGCGCCCAAGCCGGGGACGGCGAGTGATCCGGACGACATCCGCTCGCGGCCCATCGGGCGGATACTGGTCAAGTGGGGGATTCTCACCCCCGAGCGGGTGGACAAGGCGCTGCTGGTGCAGGAGGAGCGCAAGGCGCGGGGGCTGAATGTGCGGATCGGGGATGTGATGACGGACCTGGGGTTCATCAGCGTGGAGCAGCGGGACAAGGCGCTGGCGGCACAGAGCGGGTATGGGAGTTTTGAGGCGTGGGATGTGGCGGTGGCGCGGGAGATTTCGATCTGCGGCGCGCCGCGGGTGCCGATGCTGGTGTTGCTGTCGGAGGATTGGTTTGAGTGCGCGCGGTTCGGGGAGCGGACGCTGGTGACGTACCGGGAGAAGGCGCGGAAGAAACTGGCGGGGCTGGAGGGGGCGACCTGCCCGACGGGTCTGATGGTGCCGGAGGTGGATGTGCTGGCGGCGAATGTGGCGGAGTGGCTGGGGCATGTGGAACGGGTGCAGTGGATGCTGCTGACGAGTCCGCGATTGATGGAGAAATATGGGGAGGCGGGGTGAGGGGTTGGAGGGGGGGGGGGAGACCGCCAAGTGGCGCGGTTTTCCGGGGAGGGGTTGGCGGTCTGACCTAACAAGATACCCCATTTTGACATTTTTGGGGTTTTTGGAGGCGGGATGGGAGGATGGGTAAGAGGGCTGTAGAAGGCGATTTTTTGGGGGAATAGTATTGACATGTACCGAACTTTTACCTAATATATGGGGGTCAGAAGTCTGAAGTCTGAAGGCAGAAGACAGGGGCGGGGTTGGGGTGGGTGGGTTCATTTTGCGTTTTGTTTCTTTGTTGGTTCTTTTTTTACAAGGGGGTTGTCATGGATTGTGTGTCTACGCAGGAGCAGGTGAAGAAAGAGGGTATGCGGCGGGAACGGGAGGTTTGGGAGCGAGGGTT
>CAIPTQ010000059.1 GCA_903868035.1 uncultured Phycisphaerales bacterium | reverse complement strand
GGGGGTGGATGGCGCGCGGAAGACGTTGGTGGTGACGGGCGCAAGTCTGGGGGCGAAAACGATTAATGATGCGGTGGTGGCGCTGCTGGAGGATGGGGGGATGCGGGGGGTGTTTGAAGATTCGGTGGGAGGACAGCCTAAAGGCTGTACTACGAACGGCACTACGAACGGCACGAACGAATGGCAGATTATCCATCTTACCGGGATGGATCAGGTAGAGGTGGTTCGGGCGGCGTATGCGAAATTTCCGCGTGTGCGGGTGAAGGTGATGGATTATTGCGATGATATGGCGAGTTTGTGGGCGGTGGCGGATTTGGCGATTGCGCGGGCGGGGGCGAGCACATGTGCGGAGTTGACGGCGTGTGGGGTGCCTTCGATTCTGCTGCCGTATCCGTATCACAAGGACATGCACCAGCGGGCGAACGCTTTGGAACTGGTGAAGGCGGGCGCGGCGGTGATGGTGGATGATGCCAGGGACGCGGTGCGCAACGCGGGGGCTATTCAAACGGCGTTGAAAACGCTACTCTATGACGACGCCAAGAGGCGCGAAATGGCCCAACAAGCCAGGAAAGCGGGCAAGCCGGAGGCGGCGGAAACAATTGCCTGTGAAATCTTGGGCTTGATCGGGTCAAGATCGCGATAATAAGAAGTGTGGCGTCATGTGAGGCGAGAGCCGCACATGGTGGCTAAGCACAACCGGCCGACGAGGGCGTCGGCAGCACTAGTCATAGTCCCCGCAAGGAGGCGGACAAAAATGCCCCCGATTATTCAGAACAAGCCTGTGATGTTCACCGTCAAGGAATTGCTGCATACACTCAACGAGCCCGAGAAGACGCCCAAGACGCCGTTCACGGGGCGGCGCGTACACTTTGTGGGCATCGGGGGCAGCGGGATGAACGGGCTGGCGCACATGCTGCTGAATTTCGGCGCGCTGGTCTCCGGGACGGATACCAGTGCGTCCGCCGCCACGCGGAAGCTGGCGGAGATCGGGGCGAGCGTGTGCTACGAGCAGCGTGTGAGCTCGCTGCCGGAGGGGACGGAGATCGTGGTGTATTCGGCGGCGATCGGGCAGCAGCATCCGGAGTTGGTGGCGGCCCGGCTGCGGCATTGCGAAATCCTGAAATACGCCCAGATGCTGGGGCGCGTCATGTCCCTTAAGCACGGCATCGCCATCGCGGGGACGCACGGGAAATCGACGACGACGGCGATGACGGCGCATGTGCTGCTGGCGGCGGGGAAGGATCCCTCGTACGTGGTGGGGGCGACGTGCCCGCAGTTGGGCGGTTCGGCGCGGTCCGGGGCGGGCGAGTTGTTTGTGGCCGAGGCGTGCGAATATGACCGGAGCTTCCACAACCTGCGGCCGCATATCGGCGTGGCGCTGAACATCGAAGAGGACCACCTGGACTGCTACAAGAACATCGAGGAGATCGTGGAGAGCTTCGCGTACTTTCTGGGGCGCGTCGATCCCAACGGGCTGGTGATCATCTCCGCGGTGGACGCCAACTGCGCCACGGCGGTGAAGAACATCGAGGCCAAGGTGGAGACCTACGGCGTGGACGTGGCGGCGGACTGGCAGGCGACGGGCATCCGGCGCTACCAGGGCAAGGCGCATTTTCAGGTGACGTACAAGGGCCAGAAGAAGGGGCGGCTGGTGCTGGGCCTGGCGGGGCGGCACAACGTGGGGAACGCCCTGGTGGCCGCGGCGATCGCCACGCACTGCGACGTGCCGTGGGAGCAGATTCAGGCGGGCATCGAGAGTTTCCGCGGGGCGGACCGGCGGTCGCAGTTGCTGGGGCAGTTTCCGCACCCGGAGTTTCCGGGGGACTTGCCGGTGACGATTGTGGACGACTACGGGCATCACCCGACGGAGATCCGGGCGACGCTGCTGGCCCTGCGGGAACACTATCGCCCGCGGCGGCTGGTGTGCGTCTTCCAGCCGCACCAGCACAGCCGGACGCGGTTTTTGCTGGACGATTTCGCGCGGAGCTTCATCCACGCGGACCTGACGATCATGCCGGACATTTATTTCGTGCGGGATTCGGAGGCCGACCGCAAGGCCGTGAGCGCCGCGACGCTGGTGCGGCGGTTGCAGGAGAACGGCCGGGACGCGATGTACATGCCGACGTTCAAGGAGATACAGGATCATTTGATGGATCACATGTTGCCGGGCGATCTCATCGTGTCGATGGGCGCCGGCCCGGTATGGGAAGTGACGGATGAACTGGTACGAAGAATTCGGGGAGCAGGTGCGTCTTAACGTGCCTTTGGCCCCGCTGACGTGGTTCGGGCTGGGCGGCCCGGCGAAGTATTTTGTGCAGCCGCGCGACCGGGCGCAGTTGCAGGCGGTGGTGGCGCGCCTGCGGGAAAATGAGATTCCGGTGTACGTGCTGGGGGCGGGGGCGAATCTGCTGATCAGCGATGCGGGGGTGGACGGGGCGGTGGTGGCGATGAACGGGCCGGAGGGGTGCTTTAAGACGATGACGGTGGAAAAGAACGGCAGCGAGGCCGTGGTGACGGCGGGCGCGGGCAAGGACGTGCAGAAGCTGGTGCTGGAATGCACGCATGCGGGCCTGGCGGGCATCGAGTGCCTGGCGGGGATACCCGGCTCGGTGGGGGGGGAGGTCAAGATGAACGCGGGCGGGGCGTTTGGGGACATCGGCTCGGCGGTGCGGACGGTGACGGTGATGGACGCACAGGGGCGCGTGGTGGTGCGCGAGAAGGACGACCTGGTGTTTGAGTATCGCAAGACGAACATCACGGACAAGTTTGTGCTGGAGGCGACGTTCGGGCTGACGGAAGACGATCCGCACCGGATTTTGAACAAGGTGAAGGAAATCTGGATGTATAAGAAGAGCAGCCAGCCACTAGCGGACAAGTCGGCGGGGTGCATGTTCAAGAATCCCCGGGGGATGTCGGCGGGGGCGCTGATCGACCAGGCGGGGTTGAAGGGGACGATGGTGGGCGGGGCGGAGGTGAGCACGAAGCATGCGAATTTCATTATTGCGCGGAAGGGGGCGAAGGCGGCGGATGTGCTGGCGTTGATCGCCCAGATTAAGGAACGGGTGGGGGAGAAGTTTGACGTGAAATTGGAAACAGAGGTGGTCATATGGTGAAGAAGAAGCAAGAAGAAAGAAGAAAGAAGCAAGAAGAATTGATCGGGCTTAGGAGAAATTGATGGGTGCTAGTTCGTTTCAGGAATTGGATGTATGGAAAAAAGCCCATGCGCTGGTGCTCAAGGTTTATCGGATGAGCGCGGCGTTTCCGACGGATGAACGTTTCGGGCTGACATCGCAGCTACGACGGGCAATAGTTTCCGTGCCCGCCAACATAGCGGAAGGATTTATCAAACGCGGCAAATCTGACAAGGCTCGTTTTTATAACATCGCCGAGGGTTCGCTCGAAGAATGTCGGTACTATTTCATCCTTGCGAGAGATCTCGGATATGCAAATACTGACGCTGCAATGATGGACCTGGAAGAGGTGAGCCGCATGCTTCGTAGCTATACCGCCGCAGTCTTGTCTTCCCGGTTCTCTATCCACGGAATTTTATCCTTGCTGTTTTTCTTCTGACGTTTCTCTTTTCTTCTTTCTTCTTGCTTCTTGCTTCTTGCTTCTTGCTTCTCTTAAGGATTGGTCATGGACGACAGAAAATTGGATATCACGCTTTTGTGCGGCGGCATTTCGGCGGAACGGAAGGTTTCGCTGGAGACCGGGGCGCAGATTGCCGAGGCTTTGCGCACGGTCGGGCACCGCGTGTGGCAGTCGGACATTGCGCCGGACAACCTGGCGGCATTGGACCATGTGCCGTGCGATTTGATTTTCCCCGCGCTGCATGGGGAGTTTGGGGAGGATGGGCAGTTGCAGACGCTTCTCGAAGAGCGCGGCATCCCGTTTGTCGGGTCCGGATCGGCGGCGAGCCGGATGGGGATGGACAAGGCGGCGACCAAAAGCTGCCTGCATGAAAACCACGTCCGCACGCCGGAATGGCAGGTGGTGAGCCGGCACAAGTTCAAGGAAGGCTGGACGCCGGCGGGCGGGATGGGGTATCCGTGCGTGATCAAGCCGATCAGCGAGGGTTCGTCGGTGGGGTGCCGGGTGTGCCTGAACCTGGAGCAGGCGCGGGAGCATCTGGCGCTGACGCTGCCGCAGTATGGCGCGATGCTGGTGGAGCGGTTTGTCGAGGGGCTGGAATTGACGGTGGGGATATTGGACGGGCAGACGCTGCCGGTGATCTGGATCAAGCCGGCGTTGAAGCCGGCCATCAGGCCCGCGGCGAGTTTCTACGATTATGCGGCCAAGTATCTGCGCAATGACACGGAGTATGTGTTTGACATTCCGCTGGCCGGCGCGGTGCTGGCGGAGGTGCGGCAGGCCGCGGAAGAGACGCATCGGCACATCGGCTGCCGGCATCTGAGCCGGGTGGACGTGATGGTGGACAAGCACACGCACGAGGTCTTCGTGCTGGAGATCAACACGATGCCCGGATTCACGAGTCATTCGCTGGTGCCCAAGGCGGCGGAACGAGCCGGGATCGCGTTCACCGAGTTGTGCGACCGCCTGGCGCGGATGGCCCTGCGGGACGCCGCAGCCCCGCGTGGCAACGCGCGGCAAAACGCGGCGTGCTAGTTCGGAGTTCCGCCTTTTAGGCGGGTGTCAAGGAGACATAGCATGGATGCTGACAATACCCAACCCGTGAATACCAAGCCCGTGGATGCGCCGCCCGCGACAAGCCCCAAAAAGCCGCGCCTGTGGCGGCGCCGCGGGTTCAAGACGGCCGTGTCGTTCTGCACGCTGATGGCGGTGATCGGCGCCTGTGCCGGGCTGTATGCGCGCGCCACCAACTACGGCCAGCAAGTGGTCGCGGCGCATCCGGTCGATGCCCGCATCGAAATGGCCAACAGCCCGGCGTATCTGGACCGGCGCATCGTCAACGCGCTGCTGGATGAGGCCTACCAGTTCGCGCAGCGGGATGAAGCCACTTTCAATCGGGCGCGCAATACGCTGGATGGCGGCATTTTGCGCGAGATTGCGGATCTATATACCGGCACGCAAACGGTGCAGGGCCAGAGCGTGCGGCGGCAGACCGTTGGCTACAACGCGTGGATCAGCAACATCGTGGAAGTGCGGCGGGAGGTGGCGGCGGACAAGTCCCGGCAGACCATCCAGATTTTCGCCCAGTGGCGCATGCCCGCGGCCTGGGTGCGCGTCAATGACACGCTGTATCTGATTGATGCCCAGGGCATGCGCCTGCCCGGTGATTACAAGCTGGAGGATCGGGGCCGCAGCAAGCTGCTGGTGATCACGGGGGTGGAATTGCCGGTGGCGGGCGGGCGGGCGGGCGTGCCGCTGCCGGGTGAGCCGTGGGCCGCGGGCAAGGACGGGGTGCTGGGCGGGGATTTGCTGGCGGGGATGCAGTTGGCCGGCACGCTGGGCCGGCAGGCGTTCGCGGCCCAGGTGGCGGCGATTGATGTTTCCAACCAGGGCGGACGGCGCGACGCGCGGGCGCCGTGGCTTGTACTCGATACGATCTGGCAGACCGCCGGGGGCGGACCCAGCGTGGTGCAGTGGGGGCGGCCGGTGGGTGAGGAGAGTTTCTACGATGTGAAGGCGGAGGTGAAGATCAAGAACCTCAACGAGATTTATCAGCGGTTCAACCGGATCGACGCGGGGCGGGAGTATGCGGACATACATACGGAAGTGGTGAAGCTGTCGAAGCTGGCGCTGGGGAGTTGATTTTCGATTTTTGATTAGTCGGGAGGGGTTTATCGGGTGGGGAAAAACTGGGTCCAGAGGAATAGCGCGATCGGGCTGGCGAGGATTATTGCCGCGAGCAGACCTGCCAATGTGGCGGCGATGGTGGG
>CAIPTQ010000058.1 GCA_903868035.1 uncultured Phycisphaerales bacterium | reverse complement strand
ATTGTCGCAGCAAACATAGGCTAGCCCGCGGTCGATAACGGCGTCACATCCGGGTTCGTCACAAAACGCTGGAACTCCATATCCGATGTCCCGTTCCCAGTGCGAGTCATAACCGACAGCCCAACCCATCTTGCCCTCCTGTTTTGAACGACGCCGACAAAGCAGGTTGGCGACCATTGCGATCAGCGCGCTTGACGCGAGATTCCGCTGCAGGGGCGGCGATACGGGATTGACCACGTCCTCTCCCAGCCTGATACGAAGCATGGGCGATGTCAGCCGAATCGCGGGCGCCGGGCATGGTAACGCGCACTTCGATCGCGCTGCAGGGGCGGGGCAGATGGCGCGTGACCCCGGGACCTAAAGGTTTGAGAACATCTTTGAGCTTCATGCCTTAATCCTTTTAGTGCTTCACGAACGCAATCACGATCGCTAATGCCGCAATTATCAGTCCGGCCGCCCCGGTTACGTACCCGATCACCTCGTGGCCGCCTTTTCGTTGCCCTTCGATGGAGTTCAGCCGGTCCTTGATGTCGCTAAACTTGTCGTCATTGGCTTTGTTGGATGTCGTGATTAACGTTCCAATCTGATCGATCTGCTTGGTAAAGGAGACCTCCATCTTGGAATTAGCCAGGGAGTTCGACTTGTTCTGCTCGCCCACGGATTCCTTGGCGGCCTGGAGAGCGGCATCCACGGCCACCTTGCTATTGAGCGAGGTTTGTTCGGTACGGGTATCGCGTTCTATGAATTGCGTTTCGATGGACCGGAACTTCTCGGCGTGCAGGTCTTTTAACTGGTTGATCGCGATGTCGGTCTTGGATGGAACCTTGTCGGCTTCAGACTGGATGAGCTGAATGGCCTTATCCATCCCGTTGAAGCGGGTATCGACTACGTTAAAGTGGGTCTCGACTACTTCCCTGAACAGCGCCATCTCACGCAGCAGTTGCTGGGTGGTGAGGATGGTTGGGTCGGGGACGGGAGTAGTCTTGAATGGAGGCTGGACCGGATTATCCGCCATAAGCAGGCAAGGCTTAGATGAGTGGCCGGATGGTCGGCCATGTCAGGTACAGGGCCAAGAAGAAGATGCCCCATGCGAATGCGGCCCCGCCATACCAGGGAACAGGCGAAGCGGCCCGCCACCACCAGGACTGGCCAAGGGCGGCGATCAACAGGAGGACGAGCGCGATGACGACAATGAAGGGCATATTATTTATGGGAATTAGTACAGCAGTCACGTAATGCTTGAGCTTGTGCAAACCTCTTTTTTTGTGATTCTGTAAACCGTTACCTCAGGGCCGCATCCCGAGACTTGGCCGGTATCGGTATCGACATTATTGACGGTCCCAGTGTAAGGTGGACAGCCCGATTCCACCGTCGTGATCTTCATGTTCACCGCCGACCCCCCCGTCATCGGCACCGCCCGCCCCATCCGCTCAAACACCTGCGCATCATCCGTCAAATCGGCCACCGCATTCCGCTCCAGGAGCGTTTCATACCCCTCCAGCAAATGCCGGAGGTGGAAGCACTGCGGCGTCTGCGCCTGAAACAAACCCGCCCGATCCACCGTCTCCATCACCATCCCATCCGCCCCCCGCCGCTTGAGCGTCGCCGGCTCCGCCATGCACGGCAGCCCCGCCCCATGCTTCACCGTCGCGGCAAACGCCTCATCAATCACCTCCTGCGGACACAACGGCCGCGCCGCATCATGTACCCCCACCCACGCCGGCATGTCCACCAGCCCCGCCAAATGCCGCAGGCCATTCAGCACCGACTGCCACCGCTGCGCCCCACCGACGACAAACTCCACCCGCCCCGCCTCCTCCTTCAAATGCTCCCGATACGCCCCCATTCGCTCCGCCCCCGTCACCACCACCACGTGCGTCACATCCGCCCGCGCGGTGAACAACCGCACCGACCGCTGCAAAACCGACCGCCCCGCCAGGTCCGACAGCAACTTGTCGCCGCCAAAACGCGATCCGGTGCCGGCGGCGGGGAGAATGACGGCAAACGCATGCATGGCGGCAGTATGCCCAAGGTTGCCCCCGGAGGCAATCATTGGAGATTTCCCCCGCGCCGCGATAGCATCTCCACACCTATTGGAGGTTTACATGACCGCACACCGACGTTGGCTTTGGGCTCTTCCGCTGGTCTTGGGCGCGTTCGCGGCCAGCCCCGCAAGTGCCGCGCCACCCGCCACCAATCCCACCCCGCGCGCCACCACCACGCGCGCCGCCACCACCGCACTCGCGCCGGCCGCCACCAAGCCCGCCCCCGCTCCGGCGGACTACTCCACCCCCGCCGCCACCGCCAAGACCCTGCTCACCGCCATCAACCACGCCGATTTCGCCACCGTCCGCCAATCCCTCGACATCCCCGCGGCCCACGCCGCCAACGTCGAAACCCTCGTCGGCACCATGGAAGCCTCCGCCCAACTCCAGCAGGCCGCCTCCGCCCAATTCCTCGCCGCCGGCGAGAAAGCCTTCGGCACGCCCACCCCCGCGCTCCTTGCCGCCCAACTCAAAGGCATCAGTGCCGCGGCCATCACCATCACGGGCAATGCCGCCACCCTCGCCATCCCCGCCGACACCGCCACCCAAATCCCCGGCGGCATCGTGGAACTCAAAAAAATCGGGGCGGAATGGAAAATCGACGGCGCCGCCTTCTTCAAACTCACCACCGAACCCGCCGCCAAAACCGCCGAACGCGTGGCCCTCTCCCAAAAACTCACCGCCATCACCGACGCCATGACCCGGGAAGTCGCCGCCGGCAAATTCTTCTCCGCCACCGACGCCTACCAGGAATACTGGACCCGCTGCCGCGAAGCGACCTTACCAGCTATGCCGGCCACCGCGCCGTCCACCACTACCACAACTTCCGCCCCCGCCACCACCACCAGCCCCACCTTTTACCACTAACCACTAACCACTAACCACTAACCACTAACCACTGACTGGTGCTTCATGAACGTCATCCCCACCGCCATCCCCGACGTCCTCATCCTCGAACCCAAAGTCTTCGGCGACCCGCGCGGCTTCTTCTTCGAGTCCTTCAACGCCCGCACCTTCGAGCAAGCCACCGGCATCCGCACTCCCTTCGTCCAGGACAACCACTCCCGCTCCGTCCGCGGCGTCCTCCGCGGCCTCCACTACCAACTGAATCCCCCCCAGGGCAAAATCATCCGCGTCATCGGCGGCGAAGTCTGGGACGTCGCCGTGGACATCCGCCGCAACTCGCCGACATTCAAAAAATGGGTGGGCGTGACTCTCTCCGATGACAACAAACGCATGCTCTGGATTCCCCCCGGCTTCGCCCACGGCTTTGTCGTCCTCTCCGAGCGCGTCGATTTCCTCTACAAGGCCACCGCCTTCTACGACCAGCCCTCCGACCGCGCGCTGCGCTGGGATGACCCGGCGCTCGGCGTACATTGGCCCTTGGACCAACTGGACCAATCCCCAGTCCTGAGTACGAAGGACATGAACGCCTCCCCCTTCGAGCGGGCGGAATTGTTCTAGCCCGGCGTGGCAACGCCCGGCAAAACGCTCCTCCGCGTGCGTACGTGCCAATTACAGACTATTCTCCCGCACCGGGCGATTGGTTGACCTTTCTTCCAACCAACACCGCGCACCACCTTGTGCCGGGCGTTTCCACGCCGGGCGTTACCACCTTGTGCCGGGCGTTTCCACGCCGGGCTAGACGTTTTGCAGCACTGACCGTGCCGCCGGAAACCGGTGGCTGGCGCGGGTGCGCAGCCACTCCTCTTTCAGGATGGCATAGCATTCCAAATCGAACAACTGATCATCCTTGGAGAAGTGTTCGCGCAGTGTGCCCTCGTGCGTCATGCCGAGCTTCTGCAGGATGCGCCCGGACGCCGGGTTGTTGCTGGTATGCCGGGCGACAATGCGGCGTAACTCCTTGCGGATAAAGCCGAACGCCAGCACGGCATGGGCCGCCTCGGTGGCAAAACCGCGGTTCCAATAGGGCGTTCCAATCCAATAACCCAGTTCGGCGCGGCGCTGCTCCGGATCGCTGGAGAGGATCAGCGAGACGGAGCCGATGAGGTGCCCCGTTTCAAACACATCCCGCTCCCGCCCCGGCGTGCGCGTGCCGGTGAGCGTGACGGCAAAATTAAACTGCTTGTCATCCTGCGCCAGCGGCGCGTGCGAGCGAATCCATTCATCCGCCAAGCCGTTGGGATACGGGTGGGGAATGTGCGCGGTGGTCGCGGCGACACGCGGATCGCCGGCGAGTTCCTGCACGCGCGGCGCGTCGGCCAGCGCAAAGGGCCGCAGCGTAAGGCGGGGCGTGTAGAGGGTGGGGGTGAAGGCCATGTTGATCCTCCTTATGTGGCCGCCGAAACCCAGGGATTGCACTCCCCGGGCTTGATGGTCCACGCGACAAATTCCGCACGATGGATTCGCAGCCGCGCGAAGCGCTGCCATGGGGCGCCCCAGCAGGCGTATCGGCTGACACGTGTACCGATCCGCGAAACGGTCTGCGAGAATCCATCGGAGGCCGGCGCCGATAACATAGGCCGGACCTCACCGCGGGAAACCAGTGCGGGCGGTAAAGCCCGCGAAGCTTGGGCGTGCGGCCTTTTTCCGTACGCCGGAAAAAGAAAAGCCCCGGAAACCTTTTTTCGGGTTTCCGGGGCTTTTGAGTGCCGCACGCTTTTTTATCTTACGTGCCCGGGAAACCCTCCACATGCGAAATGTCGGACTTGCACGTCGCGACAAGGTGCATGGGCATGACGAAGCCCGCGCGCGAGCGCGAGTTCGAGAGATTGTAAATCTGCCATGCCATGGTTTTGGGTCTCCTGGGCGTCCATCCGCAACACGCGGATGGGGGCTGCGAGTTGCAGCGACATAAGGAGTGTACAAGATATCTATGAAAAGTCAAAGGAAAAACGCCTGGGGCCTGGGGCGTGGGTCACAACGGTGCCGTTTGGAATCCGCATCAACCGGCTCGAATACCTCGCAAACGCTTGTTGACGGCATCCAGGTCGAAGGCGTCGGGGTCGATTTCGCCGGCCCATTCCTTCATGTCCTCGTGTTCCTTGTGTTTGGGGTCTTGGAGGACTGCCAGCAGGCGATAGTAGCTCCATATGCCGCCGCAGTCTTCGGGAGGGCAGGCCCCCTTGCCCGCCAGGCAGGCGAACCCGGACTTCCCGGCATCCGCGTCGGGAATGATCTTCTCGACAACGATGGTGTGGTCCCAACTATCGCCGAAGTCATATTGATAGGTGAACTTGGCTTTCTCGTGGGATACGACGTCCGAGAGACGATATTTGGCGGCATCAAAATCTTCCGATTCCATCTTGCCGCCCATGGGGTCGCGGCCCATGTACTCTTCGCCGTCGATGGTGAAGCAATGCAGATGGTCATTGTCCCAGCCCATGGCGTCTTGAATGGCGAAATGCAGGGCCTCCAGTTTGCAGTCGGCGGGAACCAGGAGGCGGCGCCAGATGGGCGGCTTGCTGCCGCGGAGCGTGATTTTCAGTTGATAGGACGGGCCGGTTGTGCGGGACTGGGAGGGCATGGATGACTCCTTGAATGAGCGGAACACGGGCGCGTGGCGTGAGTCCAAACCTGTACGGAGATTTTTCGCACCAGGGAATAGGCTTTGCCGTCAGGAGGGATGTTCAACGCAGTAATAACTATGCGGAGGATAAGTCGCTCTCCTACGGGTCGCAAGCCGATAATGCACCCCCGATAACATAGCCCCCAGTGTGCCGCTTGTGCGGTCAGCACTAGCACTCCGCATGTTATCGCCCTACCCAAAGCCCCCAAGTCATACACCCCTCAATTCCGACCGATACTCGATAGGAGCGCGCCTCTGTTGCGGGTGACACATGGGTTATTACGACGAACTCGATGAGGAAATCGACCGGGAAATGGGCTGGCGCCGCGGCGGCAAAACTGGGAAGGATTCGCCGCGCCGCCGGCCGGATTACTGGCAGGCGCTGCTGCGCACGGCCAAGGCGTCCTCCAGCCCGGTCTGGCGGCTCGGCGCCAAATGCGCCCGTGCGGTGGGCAAGGTCGCCTTTTTTCCCGTCATCAGCCCGCTGGGATACACCAAGCATTTCACCGTCCATGGCGACATGGTGGTGATCAAGCGTTCCCTCATCTGGCGCTTGTGCGATGGCGTCCTGACGCGCCTGATGCTGGCGCCGGTGATTCTGGCGATCTTCCTGTTCGGCGTGGTGTACGCCAGCACGCATCCGCGCGTGGTGCAGGCGCTCTCGACGCCGGACTCGTTCGGCGTGTACTTCAAACGGGTGAATCTGGTGACGCTGGACAATCAGCGGCTGACGGGGTGGTACATCCCGCCGATGAATGCCGAGCAGGTGGCGTTTGACCCCGAGGGAACGCTGTTGCAGAAGTGGCCGGCGGCGGTGGTGGCGCATGGGCTGGGGGCGAGCCACGACCAGTATTTGCCGCTGGCGCAGGCGCTGCACGGGGCGGGGTTCGCGGTGCTGCTGCTGGACATGCGGGGCCAGGGCGAGAGCGACGCGGCGGCGGTGACGTATGGGCTGCGCGAACGGATGGACGTGCTGGCGGGCGTGAAGTTCCTCCGCGAGATACAGTATGTGGATGAGACCAGGGTGTGCGTGGTGGGGCACGACATCGGGGCGACGGCGGCCCTGCAGGCGGCCTCGCTGGATTCGTCGATCACGGCGGTGGTGGCGGATGGCCTGTGGCTGAAGTTCGAGGATCGGGCGCGGGAGATATTCTCCCAGGCCCCGGCAGGTTCGGGATTCTGGGCCGGCGGGCGGCTGCCGACGCAGTGGCTGGCGCCGCTGTATACGATCACCTTTGAGATCGCCGTGCGGGACCGGCTCAGCCAGCTCGATCCGAACCGGGTGGTGCGGGGGATACACACGCAGCCGGTGCTGTTCATCGCGCGGCAGGGGCCGGAATATGCCCCGGTGCAGGAAGTGCTGACCCTGGCGACCAACGCGGGGAGCCGCCATGAGGTGTACATTGACAATCCGGCCGCCGGGAGGGAGACCGAGCGGCGGACAGTGGATTTTCTGGTGCAGGCGACGAATTGGAAGGGTCCGAAGTTTCATGGGGCCGCGGAGATACAGGAGTTGATGCGGAGCCAGGTGCCGGGGAAGAAGTAAAACGGAACCCAAATGAGCACGCGCCACAGGATCGAGCGCGTAGGCCCAGGGATTGCAATCCCTGAGCTTGACGGGCGCGAGAAGCAAATGGAATCCGGATAATACTCGGACCTCAAGGTGTCAATACCAGCGGGGCTGGGGGACACGCCGGAGCGTTATTTTCCGCGGGCACGGGGGCGGACGATTTATGGAGTTCAAACAAAGCGCTGGCGCGGAATTCATCGCCGCTGGTTTCCACCAACATCCGGCCCCCTTGCAGGGCCATCAGCCGCTGGCAGAGGCTCAAACCCAGGCCGGCGTGGAGGCCGGTTTCGGAGCGCGCGGATTCCTTGCGCCAGAAGCGTTCAAACACGTGGCCGACATCCTCGGCCGTCAGTTCGCTGCCGGTGTTGGCCACGCACACGCCCACCGCGGCGGCGGTGGTGACGAGGCTGATGGTGATCCGCCCGCCGTCGTTGGCGTAGCCGACGGCGTTGTCGAGCAGGTTGTTGAGCACGATGCGGAGCAAGGCCGGATCGCCGACGACCGGGCATTGGTCCGGCAGGTTCAGGATGATGTGCAGCCCGCGCTGCCGGGCGCGGGAGTCGAACAGTTTCCAGCATTCGCGGGTCAGCGGGGCCAGGTCGGCCTCGGCCGTGCGCAGGGTCAACTGGCCGCCCTCGGCCCGGGCCAGCAGCAGCAAATTTTCGACCAGGGACTGCATCTGGCCGAGCATGAGGAGCGAATCGTCAATGGCGGAGGCAAGTTCGGCGGTGGCGCGCGGGCGCGACCGCGCGACCTCCAGCGTGGCGAGGATGCCCGCCAGCGGCGTGCGGAGTTCGTGCGCCACATTGGCCGTGAACGCCCGTTCGAGCGTGAAGGCCTCGCCCAGGCGCGCCAGCAGGGCGTTGAGGCGGTCGACGACGGGGAGCAATTCCGCCGGCAGTCCCCGCGCCGCGACCGTGCCGGTGAGGTCGGTGGCTTTCAACCGGCCAATGTCGTCGGCGAGGCGGCGCATCGGGCGCGTGGTGCGGTTGACCAGCAGGAGCAGGACGAGGCCGGAGATGAGGGTGGCGGCGGTGAAGAGGCCGGCGGTCAGCCAGCGCAGGCTGACGAGGGTTTGGTTGAGTTCCAGGGTGTCGTGTGCGACTTTGACGGTGGCGACGGCGGTGGCCTTGGTTTTGGCGTCCTTGTCCGTGCCGCCGGGGTCGCGCACGGGCACGAAACTCATCGTCAGCAGGCGTCCCGGACGCCCGTCCGGCAGGAACATATCATCGACCCGATAGGTGCCTTCCGCCACCTGGTTGGGCGCCGGACTGGCGAGCGTCGTGTGTGCGTCCAGCGAGGGCGAGCGGCCGATCACGTCGTTTCCGACCCACAGTTCAAAATAGGCCGCATCCTGGTCGGGCAGGAATTCAGGAATCGCCAGCGCCATGGAATCAAGTTTCACCTCGTCCTTCTTCCCCTTAACCATGGCCGAGATCGCGTTGGCGTTGGAGAGGAGCCCGGCGTCAAACTGCTGGCGCAGCGTCAAGCGGGCGGATTGGTCGATGGCCAGGGCCAGCACGGACATGACGGCCACCAGGGTGACGCTGGTGCCCAGCAGGAGCTTGGTGCGGAGGGAGCGGATCATGCGAACTCCTCCGCGCGTTCCGCGAGCAGATACCCCTGCCCGCGGCGGGTATGCAGCAGGAGCGGCAGCCCGGGGCGCTCGATCTTCCGCCGCAGCAGGCGCATGAACACATCGACCACGTTGCTTTCGAGCGAGGCGTTGAAATCATACACATGCTGCCAGATATCCGCGCGGGAGACCACGCGGCCGGCGTTGACGGCCAGGTATTCCAGCAGGGCGTATTCACGGCCGGTCAGGTCGATCGTGCGCCCGGCGCGCCGGACGATGCGGGTGGACAGATCGACCTCCAGGTCGGCGACCTTGATGAGATTGGTTTTGGTGTCGTATTTGCGGCGCACCAGCGCCTTGACCCGCGCCAGCAATTCGGCGAACGCGAACGGCTTGATAAGGTAATCGTCGGCCCCGAGTTCCAGGCCCTTGACGCGGTCCTCGGTTGTGTCCTTGGCGGTCAGCACCAGCACATGGGCGGGGCTTTGGGCCTTGCGCAGCTCGCGCAGAATGGTCAAGCCGTCGATCTTCGGCAGCATCAGGTCCAGCACGATCACGTCATGTTCGCCGGAGCGGGCGTGCCACAGGCCCTCCGCGCCGTTGGCGGCGGCATCCACGGCGTAGCCAGCCTCGGTGAGGCCCTTGACCAGGGCCGTGCGCAAAGGGGTGAAATCTTCGACGACGAGGATTCGCATCATCGACCCCGACAAGAAAAAACGGCGCGATCCCCGCCGGGGCGGCGGGAATCGGCCGCGAGGTGGAGTATAGCATTTATTCGATGATGCCCAATTGCAGGGCGACCAATTCCTGGCGCATGGTCAGGAGCTTGATGAGATCGGCCCGGGCCTGGGCGAGCTGGTCCGTCAGCTTGGCATGGGCGGCGCGCCGGGCGGCCAGTTCGGTCTTGGCTTCCTCCGGCGCGAGGCTGAGCGGCTGGTAGTTTTTCAGGGAGATGATCGTCGCGCCGAGCTGCGCCTGGAGCGTCTGGATGTTTGTGATCAGGGGGCGAAGCACCTGCCATTCTTCGTCGCTGGCGCCCAGGGCCACCTGGAGTGGATCGACGGCGGCGGGCTTGGGGGTGGGGGTGGCAGTGGGCGTGGGGGGCGTGGTGTTCTTGGACGTCTTGGTGGTCACCTGAACGGCGGAGTTGTCGGGCGTGACGTCGGCTTTGATCGAATACCCCACACACACAGTCTCGGCGAACGTAGAATTGTTTTTGTCGAGTTGATACGTGGTGTCGGCGGTGGTGTAGATCACGAGGGGGGCGCCGTTTTTGTCGGTGATGGTGAAGCCGCCATTGGCGATGCTCATGACTGTGCCTTGAACGGACTGGGTCTTGACCTTCTGGCCGGGAGCGGCCTGTGCATGGAGCAGAGTCGCCGGCAGCAGGATCAGGGCCATCATGACCATCATCCATTGGAAAAGTCGCATATGAGTCCTTTCGCAAATAAGTCGGGCAATTAGGCGTTCACGTGGGAGTTATGGCAGCGCCGGCACGGCCGGGGCGGTGGCCGGGGCCTTGGGGGCTTTGGCCGATTTGGCTGTGACATCCGTGGCCACGCCGTCGGCGCCAAGGGCCACCGTGGCGGTGTTGCCGGCGGCCAGTGCCAGCGGCAGCGTGGAGGCGGCCTTGTCGAGCGTGTACTTGGTGGCGGCGTTCACCTTGACGGTGACATCGGCGCCCGTTTTGGGGGTCAGGATGAAGGATGTATTGTCCGCCGCGAAGCTCTTGACCGTGCCTTTGGACGCCGGCGGAACAGTCGTGGACAGCACTACGAAGGCCTTGCCGTTGGCATTGAGAATCACGTTGACGTCCTGACCGGCGGTGATGGCCTTGGCGAAATCGGAAGGGCTGTCATCAAGGGCGTATTTGGTGTCGGCCGTGACCAGCACGGTGACGTCGGCTTTCTTCACCGTGACCACAAAAGAACTTTTGTCGGCGGCCACGCTCTTGATGGAGCCTTGCACGGGCTGGCTCGGGGCCGTCTGGGCCAGGGTCTGGGAGGCGCAGAGGCAGGTGAGGAGACCCACGAGAAACAAAATCAGAATGCTGCGGTACATGCTTGTACCTCCATTTTAGCAATCGCCGGTCCGGGCGGCATTTAATGTCATCATGCCGGACTTCTGTCAACCTAAGTATCACGCGCAAATGAAGTGAACATTAAAATCCGTACGCGCGCAAAAATGCGCGAAAAAAAACCGGGCGCTTGCGCGCCCGGGTCATGGGTGGTGGAAATTGGGACGTTGGGTGGGGGGGTTACTTAAGCCCCAGCGCTTCCCGGGCCTTGGCGACGATCTGGTCGAATGCCGCGGGGTCGGCGATGGCGATTTCGCTGAGGGATTTGCGGTTCAGCGTGATCTTGGCCTTCAGCAGGCCGTTGATGAGCTGCGAGTAGCGCAGGCCGCGGGAGGCCGCGGCTGCCGAGACGCGGGTGATCCACAGGGCGCGGTATTCGCGCTTCTTGAGCTGGCGGTCGCCCTTGCGGTGGTTGCCGGCACGCAGCAG
This sequence comes from uncultured Phycisphaerales bacterium, assembly GCA_903868035.1. Next base: position 6,536 of record CAIPTQ010000058.1, on the reverse strand, counting down.
GGTTTCATGGGCGGTTTTGTAAAGCTTGGAACGTCCGCCGACGAAACCTTTGGCGCGGGCGAGCAGGCGTTTATGACGTTTATGGCGGGCAGCTCCGATACGAACGCGGGGCATGAGAACCTCCGAATAATAGTGGTCAGGGGAAAGTGGTCAAGGGTCAAATGACGGGGACTTAGTCGCGGGCGCCGGGGCCCAGGTGGATGATCATCTTGGCGGCATAGGGGCCGGTGATGGTGGTGGTGCGCCGCAGCCGCCGCCGGCGGTTGCCGGATTTATGGGACTGCAAGTGCCCCTTGTTGTGCTTGTGGAACTTGATTTTGCCGGTGGCGGTGACCTTGACGCGTTTCTTGGTCCCCTTGTGGGTTTTCATCTTGGGCACGTATGTGCCTCCTGTATTTCACCGCGAACAGCGCCAACGGTGCGCGATCCTTGGAGCGCTCAGGGGGGCGCGTTGCGCCGCTTGTGACCCCGGCCCGGTGAGGCGAGTTGGGTAGTATAGCCAAAGGGGGGATGGGCGGCAATAGAACCCGTAGCGTAAGCGAGGGTTATTTGAGAATGCCGAAAATGTCCTACACCCCCACGCTCCTGACCTTCAACACATCCAGCATCGTCCGCACCCCCGGCGCCAGGCCGGCCACCATACGGGCGCAGTTCACGAGGATGCCCACGGTGCTGGAATCCCCGGGAAAGCCTGTGGTTGTTCGCACTATTAGGGGCGGGTCGCCGTCCACGCGGACTTCGTCGAAGGTGTCGGCACCCAGAGCCATGGTGAGATCGAGTTCTATTTTCTTTTTTCCGGCAACGATTCCGGCGGCGGTCATGCGCATGCCGCGGACTTGGCCGGTTTTCACGCGGTAGAAGGCGCTGGAGACGGGTTGTCGGGCGACGACGGGGGTGAACTTTTCTCGGATCGTCTCCAGCTTCCAGCCCAAACCCGCGGCAATCATGGCGACGGACTCGCCCAGACCCACATGGCCGATGGCGTTCCGGCGGATGAGGGCCTGCACTTCAGTCAGGCTCATGCCCGCGCCGACTTTCTTTTGCAGTTGCCGGCGGCGTTTGCGGGCGTCGAGGCTGCGGAGGATGTGGATGGAACGCACCTGCGCGCAAGGCGCGGTGCAGGCCAGGGCGAAGGCGTCCATGGCGAAGCCGGGGTTGACGCCGGTGCCCAGGATGACGACGCCGGCGCGGCGGGCCTGCTGGTCCAGGGCGGCGGCAATTTTCGCGGCCCGCAGTTTGGGGAAGGAAAGCTCCTCGCAGGTGGAGACCACATGGACGCCGGCGGCGATCAGCTCCTCCACGGTGCCGCGGACATCCACTGTGCGGCTGCCGGTGGTCATGGTGGCGACATCGGCCTGGGCGGCCTGGAGCACTTGGCGGAGCGAGCCAGCGATTTTAAGCACCGGGACATCCTTGATGCGCCCCGCCATTTCCGTACGCAATGACCGCCCCGCCAGCGCCGGATTCACATCCACCACGCCCACCAGCCGCACCCCCGCCGCACGCTGCGCTAAAAGCACTTCGATGGTCCCCTTGCCGATTTCCCCCAACCCCAGGTGTACCACACGAATCATTCCAGAATCCTTTCTGACAACTGATACACGGCCACCGGCTCCTCACATGAACTGCCAGTCGCCTGTGTAAATCACATACAAATACAGCGTAAAATTCGTCACGCCGTGGGCGACGATGCACGCGCCGAGGCTCTTGGTGCGGATGACCAGCACCCCCATGAGCAGGCCGTAGACGACGCCCGCCACGAACATGCGGCCATGATTCACGCCAAACAGCACGCTCATGGCCAGCAGGCTCAGCCAGGTGAAGGTGCCGACGGGCACCTCCTCAAACCGCCCGCCGCGCACCAGGGCGCGCATGAGGAAGTCGCGGAAGAAAAGTTCCTCCATCACCGGCACCACCAGCGTGGGTCCGGCGACGCGAATACACAGAAAGAGCCACTCTTTCCATCCGCCGCCGAGCATGAGGTCCGGGTTGTACATGTCGGAGGCGGCGGGCTGGGCGGAGATGCCGACGCGTTGGCAGAGGAGTTCCGTGCCGATCCAAAGCCCCGTGCCGACGAGGCCAAATACCACACCCAGCCCCAGTTTGCCCCAGTGGATGCGGGCATACCAGGGCCAGCAGCACCACAGCAGCAATGCCGCCAGCACCGTCTTGAGCGGGTATGTCACCGGGAGCCATTGTTTCCAGAGCGATGCCCAATCGAGGCCCGCGATGTTGCCGAAACTCCCCGGCAGCATCACCAGCACGAACACGATGAACGGCAAAAGGTACGGCATCTGCGGCCGCTCGCGCAGCCACAAACGCAGCCGCGCGCGGAGATCCTGGGGGGCGGGAACGGGGGTGTCTGTTTGTCGATAGTCAAACCGTGCCATGCGCGCGGCATTCTAACAGAACCCGTCGCGTAAGCGAGGGCAAGGCCAAAGCTCTTCCTTCAGAAATGACGGGTGTACTCCAGCAATGATGGTCGCTCCCTTACGGTCGCGGCTCTGAAATCACACGCGCGGAATCCGGAATGGCAACTGCCAACGGCACTCCTTACAGCCCGGCCTTCAACTGCCGTTCGGCTTCATGCCAATCGGCCACGGGATCGCCGTCGGCATAGCCGCGGCTGGCGTAAATCTCGTAGGCCCGGCGGGCGATGTCGTCCTGGGTGAAGGACCGTAGGGTGGCAGGGGTCTTGGGTTTGCCCAAGCCCTTGAGTTCCGAACGTTCCGCGACCGGCGCCGGGGCGGCCGCTACGACCGCAGCGGGGGCCTTGGCCGGGACTGTGGCGGGTGTGTTTTTGAAATTTTTCTTGGGAAAAGCCATAATTAAAGCTCCTTGCAAAAATGAACCATCACGCAGGGTATTCCAATGCACAAAACCATGTTCAGGGTTCGTCGTGCCATCGTTCGGGGTATACAACCCGAAACCTCTACCCCGACCCTCCAACGCCGGTGTCCTTGATAGCGTAAAAAAGGTGTAGTGTCAAGGGAAGGACCGAAAATATCGCGATTAGGGAGCTGCCAAAGGCTACAGACCTTTCTCGGCTATGCTACAATGCCGCCGGTAGCCGATACGCTATGCTTTCGGCACTGTACTGACCCGAGTCATCCATGAACCCCGCCATGCCCTACGCCTGCCGCCAGCCGAACCGGCTCGATAGCTACCTGCCGTGGATGGCGAGCATCACTTTTCATTTGGCGCTGGGGCTGATTGGTGGGTTTGCGTATTATTTGACGGATCGTGCGCTTTCTACCCCCGATGAAGGGCGGCCAGTGATCGTGACCCGCACGTTTGAAGACCCCGCATTTATCGAACGCCCCCAGACGACCGGTGACGGTGGCAGCCGCCAGGCCGTCCCGAATCGCCTGCTGGAACTTGCCCAATCCGAGGGGTGGGGCCAGAACGGGACGCAAAATGTGTCCGCGCTCCTCAGCGGCGCGCAGGATGCGGTCGGCATCTTTGCCGGTTCGGGCGCCAGCGTGACTACCGGACCATCCACCACCGGCGGCGGCACTGGCGCTTATGCCGGCACGCCCGGGGGCTCGGGTGTCGCGCCGCGTTCCTCCTTCTATGGCACGCCGGGCAACGCCACCAAAATCGTCTACCTCATCGACTGCACCGGCTCACTGGTGGACATCTACGGCAAATACGGCGAAATCGCCCCCGGCACCGTCAAGGCCGCCGTGCAGGATTCGGTCAACAATCTCGTGCCCCTCCAGTTCTTCGACCTGATCATTTTCACCGGGCCGCTGGACGGCGGCACCATGTCCGTGGGGACCGGCGCGCTGGCGCGGGCGACTCCGGAAAACAAGGCCCGGACCCTGGCCGGATTCCGGGACACCGTGGCCCGGGGCGGCGAGACGGATGAGGAAACCGGCTTTATCCGGGCGTTCAAACGGGCGTTTTTGCAGTCCCCCGACCTGATTTACTTCTTCACCGACGGCAACCTCTCGGATGGGGTCCTCCAGGAGGTGCGCACCCTCAACAAGGGGCAGCTTACGCATATCAATGCCATCATGTTCAACTACTCGGACCAGTTGACGCCGGCCGACACGTTACGCTACAAGCGGCTGGAGAAACTGGCCCAGGAAAACGGCGGCGTGGCGAAACTGGTCACGGCCAAGGCTATTACGGAATGATCGCCCGCGCGATCCCCAAGGAGTGCTTCGTGAATTCCCGCAACGTTCGTCTTCTGGCGGCAAGTTTTCTCCTGCTGGCGCTGCTGGCCCTGCCCGCGCTGGCGGCCGTCCCGGCCGGTGCCGCGGCGAGCGCGCCGGCCACCGCGCCGGCCGCAACAAACTCCGGTTTCATCACCAACTGGGTCTTTCCGATTTTCGATTATCTCATCCTCTCCATGCTCGGAATGGCCTCGATCGCCGGCATAGCCCTGGCCATCGACGCCATGCTGCACCTCCGTGAAAGCAAGATCGCCCCGCCGAGTTCCACCGAGCGCATCCGCACGCTGATCGCCGACAAGGACTACAAGGAGTTGATGGACTTCACGGCCTCGGATTCGAGTTTTGTTTCGCGTGCCTTGTATGCCGCGATCCGCCGGGCGCATCTCAAGTATGCCGCCATGCGCGAGGCGCTGGAGTCGTCAGTCGGCGAGCAAACATCCGACATGTTCCGCCGGATCGAGCCGCTGAACGTCATCGGCAACATCGGGCCGCTGCTGGGGCTGTTGGGCACTGTCCTGGGCATGATCATCGCGTTCTACAATCTCAAGGGCGCCCCGGGGATGCCCAATGACCAGATCGTCAACAAGCTCTCGCTGGGCGTAAGCACCGCGCTATGGCATACCTTCTTCGGCCTTTTCGTGGCCATCCCGTGCCTGGTCGTCTACGGCTTCTACCGCACCAAGGCCGACAAAATCGCCACCCGCGCCGCGCTGCTGGCCGAGGAACTGCTCGAAGAACTCCGCCCCGATCCCACCGCGGAGCGCCCTGACGACAAGCGCAAGAATATCCGCGCCGAGGATGCCCCCGCCCGGTCGCCCAACCCCGTGTGAACGGCTCGCCTTTTTGAGGAATCCCATGCGTCTGAAAGCCCTTGCACCCATGCCCACCAATCACGTCAACGTGACGCCGTTGATCGACGTGATCATGTGCCTGATCATTTTCTTCCTCCTCTGCGGGCAGTTCGCCCGGGAGGAAGCCAAGTCCATGAAGCTGCCCATCGCCCAGCTTGGCCAGGAGGTGGACTCCCAGGGCCAACTGCTTGTCAATCTCGTCGCCAAGGCCAATCCGGCCGATCCGCCGGACATCTTCGCCGGGGCGCGTCCGGTGACGGTCGATGTGCTGGGTGTCTTTTTGCATGATGAGCGCATCCGCAATCCCGAGCTGAAGGTCATGATCCGTGCCGACCAGGGCCTGACGTACAACTATATTTCCCCGATCCTCGTCGCCTGCGCCCAGGCCAACATCAGCAGCGTCAATTTTTCCACACGCAAACCGGAGTAAGCATGAATTGTATATCCGAGACGCGCTTGATCACCGAAGTTTCCCCTGGAGTTTCACCTTTTCCATGAACCACCGCCGCGGCATCCTCAATAAAATGCACCATGTCGGGCCCAATATGACCCCCATGGTGGACATCGTCATGTGCATCCTCATCTTCTTTATGCTCGGCACCACCATCGCCGTCCCGGAATTCATCCTCAAAAGCAACACCGCATCCCTCGATCAGGAGGGCCTGGGCTCCGAACCCGGCGCCCAGAAACTCCCCCCCGTCCGCATGAACATCAAACTCGCCCGCGCCAACCTTGCCGGCAAGCTCACCACCATCGTCACCGCCTTTAACGAAGACTCCCTCCCCATGAACGCCATCACGGATGCCGACCAGCGCCTCAACCAGGCCATCGAAGCCCGTCTCACCCAGCGCCGCGCCACCATCTCCGACGAGGTGCAGGTGCTCATCGTCCCCGACCGCAACGTGCCCTACCAGGATGTGATCACAATCTACGACTATTGCGTGAAGCTGAAATTCAAGCAGGTCGCGTTTTCTCCGGTGAAATGATGGAAAACGGAACCCGTAGCGTAAGCAAGGGCCAGGGCGTGGCCAACGGAACCCGTAGCGTAAGCAAGGGGGAACTCGCGTTCGCGGGAGAGGGCGGCTCCTTCGCGCCGGCGAAAAGTGGTCCCTCGCATAGGAATGTTTCCTCATCGCCTGCGCGAAGACCCCGCCTACCGCGCGATAGCCGGTTCGCCCTCGCTTACGCTACGGGTTCCGTTTTTCTCCTTGCCGCGCTCGGCCTGATCGCACGCGCTCAGACCGCCCCCGCGCCCCACTCCGATTCTCAATACGCCCGCGAGCTTCTCCACCTCAAGCAGATCGACCTCATGCAGTCCCAACTTGCCGCCGCGAAGGGGACGCCGGCGGAGAATCTCTGGAAGGCGCAGCTCCTGCAAGCACAGTATGACGACCTGACCAAAGACCCTGCCGCCGCCCCGCAGGTCGCGCAGGATTACCTTGCCGCACTTGCCGCCTACATCAAGAGCCAGGGCAATGGGGCTGGAGTGGCGGGGGGGGTGGAT
>CAIPTQ010000057.1 GCA_903868035.1 uncultured Phycisphaerales bacterium | reverse complement strand
CCGCAATCTATTAGGCGTTACGCTCTCGCGCCGCTGACCAGCGATGATCTGATTAACGAATTGCAGTCAATTCAAACCAAGCACCCAGATATTCCAATGACTTACCCTTTTTACAAATCTAACGGCGGAAAATATCACATTTTTAGTTTCCAAAAGCGATTTGGAAGCTGGATAAAGGCCGTCAAAGCCGCAAGCTGTGTTTCTGGACCCGCCAGATATTCGAACGAAGTCCTTTTTGACGAAATGCAACGGCTATGGGAACTACTTGGCCGCCAGCCGACCTTCGATGAAATGCTAAAACAGGGGAAGGTAAACCCAGCGACTTATCACAAGAGATTTGGAACCTGGATCAAAGCCGTACATGCATTTTGCGATGACCGAAACAGTGACCCAGTTCCCGAGGCACCGCCTGAAATACCGAATTCCGTCCCGTCTGCAAACGAAGTAAAGCGCCCTGTATTGCCGGCGAACATTCCAAACGCACCCTCTATGCCATTGGCTGAAACACCTCCCTTGATCGTATTTCGCAAGACAGGGAGATTCCCAAGCAAACGGCTTAGGTGGCGTGTGCTGGAACGTGATAATTTTACCTGTAAAGCGTGCGGTCGTAGCCCAGCAAAACATGGAATCTCATTGGAGGCCGACCACATTACGGCTTATTCCAATGGCGGAGAAACCGTTATTGATAATCTCCAGGCGATGTGCGAGGACTGTAACAAGGGCAAGTCTAACCTTTGAATTGAAGAATCAGCGTCGATGAGGCGAAAAATGGATTGATTATCAAGATCTGAAAATGACACCAACGACGTACCTTACGGCAGTATTTCACGTAGGACAGGAAGACTATGCCCCGCCTCGCCATCCTCGGCCTCGACACCTTCCAGCACGACTGGCTCGCCGCCATTGCCGCGCTTCGCGCCACCGGCGAAATCGACCTCGTCGCCATCGGCCACCACTCCGCCGCCGCCGCGCGCGATGTCGCCGAAATATTCAAACCCCAGGGCCCCATCCCCGCCTTCGACGACCCCCGCCGCCTCCTCCAGGATGCCGCCCCGCAAGTCCTCCTCATGGACCGCCCCGCCAATGTCGCGCTCGATTTTCTCATCACCTGTGCCGCCCAGGGCATCGCGATTCTCAGCCTCGGCCCGCCGGTCGAATCGCTGGCCGAAGCCCAGGCCCTGGCCGCCGCCCTCGAGCCGCGCACGCACCTGCTGTACATCTGGCCGCGTTTCGCCGACTCGCCGGCCGCGCGCCGCTGCGCCCAGGCCGACGACTACCTCCGGCCCATCCGCTTCGCCTCCGCCTCCTGGCTGGGCATCAACCACGCCCTGGCCGCTAAAAGCAATCAGCATCCCAAGCCCGCTCCCTCCCCAATCGAAAATCAAAAATCAAAAATCGAAAATTCCCCCGACCTCCCCGTCCGCTCCCTCTCCGTCCTCGCCTGGGACCTCCTCGACACCCTCATCACCCTCATGGGCCTGCCCACTTCCGTCTACGCCGCCATCCGCGGCACCGCCGGCTCGGGTAACAACTTTGCCGACATATCCGGCGCCGCCGCCGTCACCCTGCGTTTCCCCGACGATGCCGCCGCCAGCCTCACTATCTGCGACCGCGCCCCCACCGGCGGCGAAACCGCGCACCGAAGCCCCTTCAACCGCCGCGACCTGCTCCTCTGGGGCGGCGGCGGGGGGGGCGGCACCCTCCGCCTTTCCCACGACACCTACGAATTCCGCGACGACACCGGCAAGCTCATCGACTCCTCCCCCCCGATCCTCACTCCCCCAATCGAAAATCAAAAATCGAAAATCGAAAATCCCCAAGCCACCCTCCGCGAATTCCTCCGCCACTTCGACCTCCCACCCTCGCCCCATCGCGGCTGGCCGCACCACCTGGAAGAAATTGCCGCCACCTTGGAGGCCCTGATCGTCAGCCACCGCACCGGCCAACCCGAATCCCCCGACCGCCTCCGCCGCCTGCGGCGATAAGCAGCAAGGTGTGTTATGAGCCAACAAACTTCTACCCCCCCCACCGGCCCGCGGCCGCGGATTGGGATCACGATGGATGTGGGCGCGCCGGATGAGCAACGCAAGGTGCTGGAACTGCCGGCGGATTACGCGGAGCGGATTTTCCGCGCGGGGGGAATGGCGGTGCTGTTGCCGCTGACGCACGATGCGGGAATTCGGGATGAGATGATCGCGTCGTTGGATGGCCTGCTCGTGCCCGGCGGAAACGACTTGGACCCGCGCCTCTACGGCCAGACCCAACATACCGCCACGAATCTCACCGACAAGGATCGCCAGGATTTCGATCTGGCTATACTCGCCCTCGCCGAGGCCCGGGAGCTACCCACGCTGGGCATATGCATGGGCTGCCAAACGATGAACGTCCAACGCCGCGGCACGCTTCACCAGCACTTGCCGGAATTGGAACTAAAGGCGGGCGGGACGAAGGGTGTACTGGAGCATCGCAAGGCGGGCGACCGCAGCAACCTCCACGACGTCGAGATTCGCCCAAACACGCACCTGGCCGCCGCCCTGAAACTGCCCAACCTCCCCGCAAATTCCCGCCACCACCAGGGCATCGACCGCGTCGGCCACGGCCTGATCCCCTGCGCCGTCGCTCCCGATGGCCTAGTCGAGGCCGTGGAGGATCCCTCCCTCCCCTTCTGGATCGGCGTGCAATGGCATCCGGAAAATCTGGGAGGAACGGCCCACGAGCGGTTATTTGAGGCGCTGGTGGAGGCCGCCCGGGCGTACCGCTCGCGACAGGCCTTCACGCACTGACACCCGCCAATTCCCGCAGCAACTCCACCGGCGCCCCAATGTCCGCCACGCTCACCCTCCCCGTGAACTGCCGCCCCTGCGCAAATCCCTTCTTTCCCCCGCAGAATGACACCGTTTCCACGGCATGAATCACCGCGTCCGCACCGCCCCCGCCGACGGGCTGCCCGCTGTCGCAGTCCAGCCCCGAGGGAATATCCACCGCCAGAATGGGATGCCCACACGCATTGGCGGCATGGATGACCTCCGCGGTCAGCCCCTCCACCGGCCGCGACAGCCCCGTCCCAAACAGGGCGTCAATCAGCAAATCATCCGGGGCGGCATCCACCATCCAGTCGCGCAACTCCGCATGCCCCGGCGTGAGCGCCTGCACGGGCAGCTTCATCGCCTCGACCATCGCCAGTTGCGCGGCGGCGGCGTCCTGATAATTCTCCCGCGCCCCCAGCAGCAGCACCGTGACCGCCACCCCCGCATTATGCAGATGCCGGGTCGCCGCCAGGCCGTCCCCGCCGTTGTTCCCCGGACCGGCGAGAATCAGCGCGAGGCGCCTTCCCTTGATATGCCGCAGAGCCGCATCCGCCACGGCGCGGCCGGCGTTTTCCATGAGAACCAAAATGGGGATGTGATACTGCTCGACGGCGCGGCGGTCGAGTTCCCGGAGGGCGGCGCGGGTGAAAATGAGGGGTGTGGGCATGGCGTCTCCTGACCGATCGACGAGCATCATAGCATGGCGGGGTTTTGCAGGGTGATGCAGGTGATTTCGGGAGGGCAAAAGAGGCGGATGCGTAGGATGTGACCCACGCCGCGGGTGACATAGAGGGCGCGATGGGGCTCCTGGCGATTGAGATGGAAGAGGCCGGCGGCACGTTCGCGATGTGTGACGGGGAGGATAAGCGGTCCGATGAAGGGGATGCGAACCTGGCCGCCGTGGGTGTGGCCTGAAAGCATCAAATGAAAGCGAAAGGGATCCAGCGCCTCGTAGGAATCGGGATTGTGGGAGAGGAGAATGATGGAGGCGTCCGATGGGGCCTGCAACAGTGCGGCGGGTTGGAAGAGGGATGACCAGTAGTCGTCGACGCCGACGAAGCAGATTTCACCCTTGCCGGGTTGGGGTTGATGGATGGTATTGCGGAGCATATGGACGCCGGCGTTGTTGAGGGCGGTGCTGACCTGCCGGGCGAAGCCGTGGTCCTGAAAGCCGCGGCCGAAATCGTGATTGCCGGTAATACCGAAGGTTGGGATTTGGGCGGCGATGGGGCGGATAATCGCGGCAACTGCGGTGGGATCGACACCGGCATTGTCGACGAAATCGCCGGTGATCAGAAGGGCCTCGGGTTTGAGATCGCGGGCGATGCATAGGGCATGATTGATGTGGGAGAGGGAGGTGCGGCCGGCATGAAGATCGGAGAGTTGGACGAGGCGTCGGTGGTGCCAGCGCGGAGCGAGGCCGGGGATGGGTATGGTGATGTGTTCGACCACGAGGTGGTGGGCTTCGATGAGTGCGCCGTAGGCATAAGTGCCGGCGCCGGCGAGTGTGATGGCGGCGAACGCCCGCAGGAAATTGCGGCGCGTGAAACGGCGGCGAAGGGGCTTTTTGTTCGGGCTGGTTCTGGCCGCGACCGGGTTTGGTTCATCGTGCATGGTCATAGGCGTTACACGGGAAAAGGTAATCTTCTCCTAAGTCTACGCCGTTCATTTGTTGTCGGTTTCATGGCACGTTGGATGTCCAACCGCTGGTTCGACAAGCTCGCGCCGGTTAAATCCGCTTGAACAGCGCATCGAGCAGTTTCTTCTCCAAATCCGGATCGTGCCCCACCGTCGACCAGATCCCCGGCTCATCCTTGGGTGCGGCATAATCCGACCGCAGCGTGATGGCATTGCGGCCAAAGCCCGAGCCCTCCACGAAAATCGGCCCGCCGATGGCCTCACTGGGGTTCGTCTCGCGTTCCACCAGCACCTGCACGGCGATCTCGTAAAACTCCGGCTTGCCCTCCACCGTGGAAATCCGCAGCGTCACCCAGCGCCGCTGGTTGTTGATCGTGTTCTCCAGTGCGTCCACCGCGCCCACCTGCTGGGGCTTCCAGAATTCCACGATCTGGGCGCTGGGCAGCATATGCGTCGTCATCACCCCCAGGCGATAGTCCTCCCGATCCATGGCAAAGCCCGTCTTGGTCAGGATATCCAGCGCCTGCTTCCAAACGTTGTCGTAGCTGGCGTTGTAGATGAAGCGTGCCGACTGGTTGGGATCGACGAGCTTGACGATCATGTGGCCGGGCTGCGTGGCCGGTTCGGTGGCGGGAGCCGTAGTGGTTGCGGCCGTGGTGGCCGTTGCGACGTCCGTGGCCGGAGCGGTGCCGGCGGCCGGTGCCCCCGCCGTCGCCGCCACGCTCGCCGATGCGGTCGCGGGCGCGGATGCGGCAGTCGCCACAGGTGCCGCCGCCGGAGCCGTCTGCGCCGGCGCATCGGGCACCCACACCTCCACCTTCTGCAACGGCCGCAGCGGCACAATGTGCGAGGTACACCCCCCCCGCCCAGCAAAACCAATCCGACGATGACGGCAATATGTTTCATCATCCGGGCATTGTAAGTAAAGTATCCCCAATTGGCGACACCCCGGAGACCCATTTCACCACTTCACCACTTAACCACGCAAGGAGTCCCCATGAAATCCCACCGCCAGGAACTCTGGTTCAACCTCCCCTCCCGCCGGGGCTTCGTGAACATCACCGCCCAGGTGCAGCGCGTCATCGACGACGCCGGCATCCGCGAGGGCCTCGTCCTCGTCAACGCCATGCACATTTCCGCCAGCGTCTTCATCAACGACGACGAGGGCGGCCTCCTGGGCGACTGGGACCGCTGGCTGGAGCGCCTCGCCCCCGAAAAACCTTACGACCAATACCGCCACAACGACTCCGGCGAGGACAACGCCGACGCCCACATGAAGCGCACCCTCATGGGCCGCGAGGTCGTCTGCGCCATCACCGCCGGCAAGCTGGACTTCGGCCCCTGGGAACAAATTTTCTACGGCGAATTCGACGGCAAACGCCGCAAACGTGTGCTGGTGAAGGTGATCGGGGAATGATCCCGTTTCCATTTGCAACTCGCGTCCCCCCATCAAGGAAGCACGCACACTCTATAGCCGCCGTCTTTTCCAGACGATAACACTTGAAATGCACGGTAACATTCGCTATGTTATCATGCAATATACTGTTACGGAGCCGCAAGGTGCAAACTGAACTCCACCAACTTACACGCTACCTGCACGAGGCCCTGGACATCGCCGTAACCACCACACCCTGGCGCGGCCGGGAACGCCTCCCGCACTTCCTCAAGGAACGCTACGGCTTCGCGGAGACAAACCTGCTGGGCGTGCCCTGCCTCCTCGTGGTGGATGCCAGCCCGGCGGAGCAATCCCCCGCCGCCCTTAGCAAACACATGAACTTGCTCCGCACCAAACAGAACGCCGACGTGATCTACGTCCGGTCTAACGTGACGGCATACAACCGGAAACGATTGATAGAGCACCAGGTGCCCTTCATTGTCCCGGGCAACCAGATGTACTTGCCCATGCTGGCGCTTGACCTGCGCGAGCATTTCCGCAGGCTCCGTCCCGACCTGCCGACCTTCAGCCCCGCGACGCAGGCCGTCGTCATCCACGCGCTGCTCCGGCACGCCGGGCCAGTTTTCATTCCCCTGGAAATGGCCCGGCGGTTGGGATATTCGGCGATGACCATGACCCGCGCCTTTGACGAGTTGGAAGCGACAAATTTGGGTGAAGTGATGGTGGGTGGCCGGGAGCGACGCCTGCGCTTCACTGGAAGCCAACGGGAACTATGGTCCAAGGCGCAGCCCTTCCTGCGCAGCCCGGTGCGCAAACGGCTCTTCGTCCGGCACACCAGGGATACGAATGGCGGCATCCATGCGGGACTCACGGCCTTGGCGCATTACTCCATGCTCACGGCCCCGGCGTACATCACTTATGCCTTGAGCCGCGAGGATTGGAAATCGTTCCACCAACGCCGCCAGGTCGTCGCAGTGCCCTATCAGGATGCCGATACCCATGAAATCGAGGTTTGGAGTTATCCTCCGGCCCTCTTCGCGGAACGCGCCGTGGTTGATCCGTTGTCGTTGTACCTGTCCCTGCAGGACAATCCCGACGAACGCATTGAAGCTTCGTTGGAAGAAATGATGAGGAAACTCGGATGGTAAAAGGCTTGGACGTTTTCCGCGAGCATTTCCGGGACTATGCGGATCGCTATGTGCTCATCGGCGGCACCGCGTGCGACATCGCCTTGACCGGTGCCGGGCTCGCGTTCCGGGCCACCAAGGATCTGGACATCGTTCTGTGCGTCGAGGCGTTGGACGCCGCGTTTGTCCAGGCGTTCTGGGCATTCGTGCGCGCGGGGGATTACCAGGTCCAGGAAAAGTCAACGGGCCAGAAACAGTTCTACCGCTTCCACAAGCCGGCCAATGAAAGCTACCCCTTCATGCTGGAGCTGTTCGCGCGGCAACCCGATGTATTGCAGGTGGCGGAAGGCAGCCATCTGACACCCCTGCCGATGGAGGAGGACGTATCCAGCCTTTCGGCGATCCTCATGGATACCGCGTATTACGCGTTCATCCAAGCGGGTAGACAGGTGGTCGCGGGGCTTCCCGTGATAGGCGCAGCGCAGCTCATCACCTTGAAAGCGCGGGCCTGGCTCGACCTGACCCGGCGTGAGCAGAACGGCGAAACAATCGACAACAAAGCGATCAAGAAGCACAAGAACGATGTCTTCCGGCTGTTCCAGATTCTTGATCCCGCCGTCGATCCTGCCGCCCCGGACCCGGTGAAGAGAGACCTGAGTGAT
>CAIPTQ010000056.1 GCA_903868035.1 uncultured Phycisphaerales bacterium | reverse complement strand
GTTCGCGCACTGCCGTGATCTGGTCACTGGTGGTCGAGAAGATCCCGTTTTTCGCCCTGGCTGCGGCGGTTGGCGTGCTGACGTTCCTCGCGCAGAAACACGTGGGAGCGCTCAAGACGACGGCGGGCTATCCGTGGCCGGGCCGGATCGCCAACGCCTTGATCGCCTACTGCCAGTACCTCGGCAAATGCGTCTACCCGACCAGGCTCGCGGTGTTTTATCCGTATCCCGTTGGTCAGGTTTTGGGCCGGGCGGCGCTGGCCGGCGTGCTGCTGACGGGAATCACCATCGCCGTTGGCGCGCTATGGCGGCGACGCCCGTACTTGGTGGCTGGATGGCTTTGGTATCTGGGAACGCTGGTGCCGGTGATCGGGCTCGTGCAGGTGGGCGAGCAATCTATGGCCGATCGTTACAGCTATATGCCGCTGGTCGGGGTTTTTGTCATGCTGGCCTGGGCCGCGGGTGATGCGGCGGCACGCTGGCCGCGCCGGTCGGGGTGGCTGGGTGCGGCAGCCGGCGTGATGATCGCAGGCTGCACCGTCCTCGCCTCCCGGCAGCTGGACCTCTGGCAGGACACCATGACGTTGTTCCGCCATGCCGTCGCGGTGACCGAGAACAGCTGGGCCGCCCACACCAACCTTGGGTATGCCCTTGCGAAATCCCCGGCCCGGCTGCCCGAGGCCATCGCCGAGTACGAGGCGTCGCTGAAGATCGACCCCGAGATCTCGGCGACGCACAACTTCCTGGGGTTCGCGCTGTCGCAGATCCCGGGCCGTTCGTCCGAGGCGATCGCCGAATTCCAAGCGGCCCTGCGGCTCAATTCGAGGCTCGCGGATGCGCACAGCAACCTTGCCACCGTCCTGGCGAAAACCCAGGGCCGTCTGACCGAGGCCGTTGCCGAGTACCAGGCGGCGTCGCGAATCAAGCCCGATTCGGCGGAGATCCACTATAATCTGGGGCTTGCGCTGTCGGAACTGCCGGGCCGCCTGTCCGATGGGATCGCCGAGATCCGGACCGCCGTTCGACTCAAGCCTGGTTCGGCGGAGATGCACTACAATCTGGGGCGGATACTGGCGAGAACCCCCGGCCTGCCCGAGGCGATCGCTGAATACCAGGCGGCATTGCGGATCAAGCCCGGCGATGCGGAGGCGCACTACGCCCTGGGGCTCGTGCTGGCCGAACTGCCGGACCGCGTGCGCGAGGCGATCGCGGAGTACCGGACCGCGCTGCGGCTCCGTCCCGATGATCCGAAGTTCCACAACGCCCTTGGAAATGCCTGGCTGGAAATGCCGGACCGTCTGCCGGAGGCGATTGCTGAGTTTCAGGCCGCGCTTCGACTTCAGCCCGATTTTGTCGAGGTGCATAACAATCTGGGCATCGCCCTGGCGCAGGTGCCGGGCCGACTGCCCGAGGCGATTGCTGAATACGAAACCGTGCTGCGCGCAAAGCCTGATTTCGCCGAGGCGCACTTCAACCTGGGGAACGCCCTCGCCGGGACCCCCGGCCGGTCAGCCGAGGCGATTGCCGAGTACCAGGCGGCGATTCGCAGCAAACCGGATTACTTCCAGGCTCGTTTCAACCTGGGGCTCCTCCTGGCGAGCCTCCCCGGACGAATGCCCGAGGCGATTGCCGAATACGAAGCCGTGGTGCGGATGACCCCAGATTTCGCCGAGGCGCACTACAATCTGGGCATCGCCCTGGCCGGAATTCCGGGCCGGTTGCCGGAGGCGATTGCCGAATACGAAGCCACCTTGCGCGCCAAGCCTGATTTTGCCGAAGCGCACAACAATCTGGCGGATGCCTTGGTGCGGACCCCCGGCCGGGCGTCCGAGGCGATCGCCGAGTACCTGGCGGCCATCCGGATCAAACCCGATTACTTCCAGGCTCATTTCAACCTGGGGCTCCTCCTGTCGGACATTCCCGGGCGGCGGTCCGAGGCGATCGGGCATCTCGAGTCCGCGTTGCGGATCAATCCCGGTTTTGATCCGGCGCGCACGATGCTCGACCGTTTGCGCCCGGCGCCGCGGCCGGACGCGCCTTGAGAAATCGTCGCGCCGAACGTGCACCCGGCGGGCATGGCCCGGCGTCAGCCTGCCAGCATCAGTTCGAGCATCTTCCGGTCGAGCTTGTGCCCGTGGAAATCCTCGTAGGGCACATCAGCCCGGCCGCTGTCGACGATGCCAAAATCGCCGCGGAGATTCCACATGGCCCAGCCCCAATCGGCTTCCTTCCACAGCGCCAGCAGGTCGGTCATCCACGCGAGGGCCACCGCGTGGGGTGTCCGGTTGAAGCAGCCCCATTCGCCGACGTGGATGGGCACGCCCTGTTGGACGAGCGGTTGCCATTTGACAATAAGTTCCTGACGGAGCTTCTCGCGGTTCCAGGTCTGCCCCCGGTCGTCCACCAGCGGCCAGGCCGGCAGGGCGGACGATTCGAATTCGTTCTTCGGCACCCAAGTGGCGGTATAGTGGCTGACGGCCTTGGGCAGATATCCACGGGTGCTCTGGACCACGCCCAGATCAACGATTCCGGATACCGGCGTCTGGCCGATGTCCGCGCCATCCACCACGATCAGGCGGTCCGGGTCCTTTTCGCGGATCGCCGCGACGAGGGCGCGGACGATCTCCACGTAGCGGGTCTGATCGGTCATCCACGGCGGTTCGTTCAACAGGTCAAAACTCAGCCGGTCGCTCGGGACCCCCCGGTAGCGCTCCGCGAAGAACCGCCAGTGATGGACGGCGGCCGCGAGCGCCTGTTCCATCGATTCCCGGGGACTGTCGAAAAGCCGGAAGGGCTCCAGTTCGCGTCCGTTGACGCAGTAACCCGGGATCCGGTGGAGGCAGATGTTGACGTGAATGCCGTACTGCCGGCCGTACTCAACGGCCTGGTCGACCGGCTTGAGCGCGGCTTCGTCAATGCGCATCCAATCCTTGCGGCTGGACCAGGACCAGTACGACAGCGGCAGGCGGGCAAAATCGAAGCCCCACCTGGCCATCCAGGCGAAATCGGATTCCGCATAGGCCAGCGCGCGCTGGCCGCGCATCCCGGGCAGATTGAACCCGCGCCGCCGCGGAATGCGGGGCTGGACGACCGGCTGCGGGGTCGCCGCGGAGCTGGCGGAAGAAGACAGCAGCAGACCCGCGGCCGCCGCGGCCGAAACCCCGATGAAATCACGCCGATTCATTTGAGTTGTGGATGAAGGAGAGAGGCGGCGACGTCACGGCCTAATTGCGGCGGAAGCACCCCAGTCTTTGTTCGTGGGCGGGACACCGAGGCCGCATGACACCCGCAGCCTGCCCGCCGCAGCCTCCGGCCAAGACTGGGTACGCCTCTTGGGTTTGCAGAAAACTGGGGTGTGTTCTGGCTATTTCTGGGTGTTTGCCAAGCTTGACCCCGGCACCGTTTTGGGGCCGGATTAGTGGCCCGTGCCGGGACTGACCCGGCCAAAAATGCTTTCCTGGATTACCGGCAGGGACCTCGCTAATCGCCCCGGGCGACCTGGCTTCGCGCTGTGTGTGGCGGTTTTTCTCGCGCTCATTTCCGGGCGGATAAGTGCGGCTGATGCATCCGCGACTCCGGCCCCTGCCGCGCCAGTCGAAACCATCACCGCTCTATCCCAGATTTTTGGGCTCTCGCCCGAGATGAAATCAGTCGCGCACCCTTTCCGGATCGAAGGACGCGTGAGTTTCTACGATCCCCCTTGGGGAAACTCATGGATTGAGCGGGACGGGGTCTCCACCTACCTGTCTTTGTCGAAGTCTCCCCCTGCGTTGCGGTCCGGGCAACGCGTCCTGATTGAAGGAAGCTTCGTCCCGGCAAAGGGCCTCGAAGCCGGTGCGGTCACTGTGAAGATTTTGCAGGAGTACGAGCCGTTCGTTCCGCTTGATATTACGGGGAGGATTCACGAGATCGGCCCGTTTTCCGGCCGGATGGTGTCGCTGGAAGGCTATGTCGACGGGCAACAAATGCAGGATTACAACCATTTGCGCCTGGCACTGGTGGTCGGAGGCCGTCCGGTAATCGGCTGGCTCAAGCCGGATGACCCCAGGTCGATTCCAGACTGGCGGGGCCAGTTTGTCCGCGTGGCCGGTCTGTATTCAGATCGCTTTGACTCGACGGGAACCGAAGCCACGATCGAAATATGGATTAGCCGGCAAAGCGACCTGACCGTGCTGGGTTCGCTCGCAGACTATCCCGTCTTTGAGCTCCCGGTGACCCCCATCGACAAGGTATTCCAGGTTCCGGGCGCCCAGGAGGTTCATGTGCGCGGCCGGCTCCAGGCCCAGGAGATCGGCTCCGTCCTGGTCATCCGGGATAAG